>NZ_JAFLQW010000445.1 GCF_017313335.1 Phormidium pseudopriestleyi FRX01
CGAAATTTTAATGCTTCCTTCCAGGTAAAAACTATCCTTGACGTTCTTTTTCTTAAACTTGGGGAAACCTGTTCCTTTGACTTGCCAAAGTCGCTTAAACGCTTTATTGAGGTTACGCAATGCTTCTTGAGGGCTACATTTCGACACTTCATATAGCAATCCTAAATGATTTATGACATATATAGCTCCCCTCTCCCAAAGGGGTCGAAGGGGGTTGGGGGTGAGGGCATTCCACAACGGATTTAGGATCTGCTATAGTACCAAGGATTCTGACTTTTGACCTCAGCTACTAATCTCTTGTGTAAGTCTATGGCGCTTGGGAGTTTACCTCCAGCAAGATATGTTTCCTTACAGGTAGCGAGTCCCCAATTCCAAGCGTGTCGAGCGACCCCGGCGTGCTTGGCCAGGAGTGTTCGTTGTCGGTTATTTAAGTCTATAGCAATCCTTTATCCGTTGTGGAATGCCCTCACCCCTTTCTCGTCGGCGGCCCAAAGGGGGAGAGGGGAGCTATATATGTCATAAATCATTTAGGATTGCTATAGCTTGGTCTTAAAGCTCTTCACTGACTTTTTTTAACTCCTCAACAATCTTTTTGTTCTTGTGATTTCGGCTCCCATAAAGACGAGCAGAAAACACGGTAATGATTTCTAAAACATCGTTGGCTAAGTCTTCCTCAAAACTGGCATCCTCAGTCCGATTTATAATGACAATCTCTACACCAAACTGCTCACAGATGCTGAACACCAGTTCAGCACCGAATCTAAGTAACCTATCCTTATGGGTAAGAACCAATCTGTCGATTTCACCCGATGTGATTAACCTAAGAAGACGCTTTAACCCACTCTTACTGTAATTCATCCCAGAGCCTAAGTCTTGAATAATTTCATGGTCCCAACCATTTTGAGCGCAGAACAATTCAATAATGGACTTTTGACGTTCTAGCTCTTGTTTCTGGTCGTGGCTACTGACTCGTACATAACCGATTGTGTACGCTCTATGAGATTCAACACCGAGCAATTGAGACATAGAGTATCTCCGGTGACCAGACGCTGTGCGCTCAGGGATTAACTTCCCTTCTGATTCCCAACGTCTTAATGTAGATGGTGATACTCCTTTGATTTTTGCGGCTTCGGAAATCCTAAACTTACTCATATTCTTATGATAGCATCAAAAATGAGTAAGTTTTAAAAACTTTGGTTAGGAATTTAAACCCTGTCTCCAGCCCCCTAATTTTCTAAGGTTTGAGTGGGGGGGAGAACCGAACCGATCGCACTCAAGTTGACCGCATGACCCCCCGTCACCAAATAAACCGGGTCGGCGATCGCACCCAAACGGCGCACCAAATCCCCCAGGCGATCGCGAAAAGTCCGACCCATTGGGTAGGCGGGAACTACCCCCCATCCCGTCTCCTCCGCCACAAAAATCACAGTTCCCTCCTTCAAACCCCTCAGACTCTCCATCAACTCGTCTAAGATTGCCCTCCAGGTGGGGTCATCTTCTTCCAACAGATTTGCCACCCAAGTGCCTAAAGAATCCACCAAAAGACAAGCTGGATTCCCGGAGGTAGTTCCTTGGAAAATGGCTGCTGTGAGTGCCACGGGAACCTCTTGGGTACTCCAGCTTGGCAGTCGCCTTATGCGGTGGCGATCGATTCGCCCTTGCCACTCCGGGTCATCCGGATCCAGACGAGAGGTCGCCAAATAAATCACAGGTTTGCCCGATTGTTCCGCCAGCAGTTCCGCCCATTCACTCTTGCCCGATCGCGCCGGTCCCGTCACCAAAATAATCCGTTTTACCACCCTCTCTATCCCTGATTTCTGTTGTTTGCTCCATCTGGCGTCAGGATTTTCCCCGGGAATCACCGAACCTCTAACCCTTGTTGCCTTTCACCCGTTCTGTGTATCAGTTCTTTTGCTAGAGCGGTAAGTTATACTGCTCCAAGGAGCGTCAGTCCATTCTAGAAATTTTCACCGAGGATTAAGGAGGTTGAAATCCGTTAAACAAAGAACGAAAGAGTCCAAAATGATCGGGTATCCTGAATTTTCATCGTAATTATAGCGTCGGTTTAAACCCTCAAATCCAAATAAAATCTTAAGACACAGACCCTATTGGCACTGCGTCAGTTTAGAGAAAAGCCGCATGATAAACCCTCGGAGTGATCAGAACTGCTAGAAAGCCGACTCAATTCCTACCGGGACGATCTAAACCTCAGTACAGGAGCTAGACTCAATCGGAGTAACCTATTTATGCCACAGCCCGATATCTCTGCAATTATTTGTACCCACAATCGAGACCTCTATTTGGGCGATGCGATTGATAGCTTGCTCCAGCAAGATTTCCCCAATTTTGAAATTATAGTGGTGGATAACGGATCGAGCGATCGCACCAAAGAGGTCGTCGCCCAACGGGAGTCTGATCCCCGTCTCCAATACATTTATGAACCCACCCTGGGACTATCCTTTGCCCGCAATACGGGATTTAAACAGGCCCGCAGTGAAATTTTGGCCTATCTGGATGATGATGCGATCGCCTCAACCCAGTGGTTGCGAACCCTGTGGAATGCGTATCAGCAAAATGAAAACCTGGCGATCGCTGGGGGTAAAGTCACCTTAATTTGGCCCTCCGGCGTCCAACCCCCGATTTGGCTTTCTCCAGGTTTAGCCGAAAACCTAGGCGCTTATGACCTCGGGGACCAAATTACCCTAATTCGGGAACCGGGCCTCACCCCGAGAGGGTTAAATTACTCCATTCGGCGATCGTTTCTGGAAAAGGTCGGTGGTTTTGACTTGAACCTCGGTCGCGTGGGTAAATCCTTGCTTTCCAACGAAGAACTACACATGACTGAACTGGCGCTCAATCAAGGGTGGGAAGTTGCCTATCTGCCTTTGGCGATCGCCGCCCACAATGTTGCCCCAGAACGGTTAAACCGGAGTTGGTTTTTGAGTCGCGGTTGGTGGCAGGGGATTAGCGAGTGTTACCGCGAACAACTCACCGGACGTGCTGGAATGGGACAGTTGAGTAATGGCGGTGAAAAATTGGTGCGGGGAGTTTATAAATCTTTAAAATATGTTCGAGATCCGGCCTTAAGCTTTGACAACTTGGTGTACGCTTACGGTCAGATTGGTTATTTAAGCGCAGCTTTACGCGCCCTGTTTTTGGGTTCTCCATCTGCCGGATCCATATCCACATCCCCTGGGGAGAAGCATGAGGGCGATCGGGCCGAATCCGGTTAAAACCACACAGAGGGAAAAGGAGTTTGAGAGGTGACTATAGCAGATCCTAAATCCGTTGTGGAATGCCCTCACCCCTTTCTCGTCGGCGGCCCAAAGGGGGAGAGGGGAGAAGACAGATGTCATAAATCATTTAGGATTGCTATAGGATGGAGAGGACGATGAACGAGATCCAGTGCATGGGTCCAGAGATTAACGGGCGATCGCAATTTGAACTCATATTGAATCCTGACTCTAGTTTTAGACTCTCACCTTAACCCTTTCGGTACAAAGTCAACCTGTTATTTATACTGTAAGCTTGCGTTAGGTTTAACCAGATTATCATGGCCTCGACAGCATCAAAAATTCCAATTTCTGTTTTAATTCCCGCTAAAAACGAAGAAGCTAACCTGCCTGCTTGTTTAGCGAGTCTCGAACTCGCCGATGAAGTTTTTTTAGTGGATTCCCAAAGTGGCGATCGCACCATAGAAATCGCCGAAAACTGGGGTGCAAAAGTCATTCAATTCCACTTTAACGGCGGCTGGCCCAAAAAGAAAAATTGGTCATTAGAAAACCTCCCCTTTCGTAACGAATGGGTCCTAATCGTCGATTGTGACGAACGCATCCCCCTAGAACTTTGGGAAGAAATGGCCCAAGCCATCCAAAACCCCAACTGTGATGGATATTATCTAAATCGTAAAGTCTTCTTCCTCGGAAAATGGATTCGTTTTGGTGGCAAATATCCCGACTGGAACCTGCGCCTATTCCGCCATCAAAAAGGCCGATATGAAAACTTAAAAACCGAAGACGTTCCCAACACCGGCGATAACGAAGTCCACGAACACGTCATCTTAGAACGTCCCGCCGCCTACCTCAAAGCGGACATGATCCATGAAGACTTCCGAGACATCTATCAATGGTTAGAACGCCATAATCGCTACTCCAACTGGGAAGCCCGAGTTTACTATAACCTCCTCAGCGGCAAAGACGACAGTGGCACCATTGGCGCCAACTTCTTTGGCGATGCCGTCCAACGCAAACGCTTTCTAAAAACCGTCTGGGTGCGCCTCCCCTTCAAACCCCTCCTGAGATTTATTTGGTTCTATATCCTTAAACTAGGCTTTCTCGATGGCAAAGCCGGATACATTTATGGCCGCCTATTAAGTCAATATGAATATCAAATCGGAGTCAAACTCCATGAACTCCGCAAATTTGGCGGACAGTTAAATCAACTCTCCACCCAACCC
>NZ_JAFLQW010000239.1 GCF_017313335.1 Phormidium pseudopriestleyi FRX01
GACAACACCGTGCGCTTGTGGCCGATGAGGTGGAAAAATTGGCTGGAAATGGGCTGCAACCAGTTGCAGTATCATCCCGCACTGGTAGCACCAGAAACTGATGTTGCTCGCGAAGCAGGCGAAACTTGTCAAAAATATGTATGGAATAAAACCGAGTCGGCACAATTTCTCGTGCGTCAAGGCAGAGCTTTAGCCCGTTCGGAAGATATCCAAGGTGGGGTTGCCAAATTCCAACAAGCCAAAAAACTCGATGCTACTCTCAACCTAGAACCCGAAGCCGAAGCAAAACGCCTTGCCGTTACCGTTTTGCTTGAAGCGGGTAAAGATTTAGCTGGTCAGGGTGAGTATAACGAAGCTATTGAGAAATTCCAACAAGCCCTCACCCTTGACCCAAATCTCAACCTAGAACCAGAAGCCGAAGCAAAACGGATTGCTGTTCCTGCTTTGGTTGAAGCGGGTAAAGATTTAGCTGGTCAGGGTGAGTATAACGAAGCGGTTGAGAAATTCCAACAAGCCCTCACCCTTGACCCCACCCTCAACCTAGAACCGGAAGCCGAAGCCAAACGGATTGCTGTTCCGGTTTTGGTGGCGCGGGGAGAACAAGGGGTTAAAGACAAAAAGTATCAAGCAGCGGTAGAGGCTTATACTGCCGCCCAGAACATTGATGACACGGTGGAAATTTCGGCTCAAACTTGGAACGAAATCTGTTGGCTTGGCAGTTTGCGCGGTGAGGCTGTGGGGGTGCTAGAAGCCTGTAACCAAGCCGTCACCTTGGAACCGGGCTATGTAGGAAATCGCGGGTTAGCCAAGGCACTGACTGGAGATAACGAGGGAGCAATCCAAGATTTTCAAGCCTTTATCCAATTGAGTGATAATCCAGGGGCGAACAGACAGGTGCAGGGTTATATTAATGCCCTCCGCGCTGGGGAAAATCCCTTTACCGAGGCGGAGATTAAGCAGTTGTTAGGGGAGTAGGGAAATCCCTCTCTCCCGTGTCATGGCTGAAGCCGTGACACGGGCATTTTGCGGCTTAAGCGCCTGTGTACGGGGAGGAGGCAGAGCCTCCAAGCGGGCATTACTTGGCTTCAGCCAAGTAACGAGATATACAGGTTTTATATGTTACAATAAACTTAGAAAAATTCCCCAAAAGCATCATCAGGAGGAATCAGGGTGAATACCCCGAATGCCAATTATGACCAACCTTGGAAAGAAGCCCTAGAAGATTATCTCGAACCCTTCTTAGCCTTCTTTTTCCCGCAAGTTCATGAGGTAGTAGACTGGAGCCGAGGATACGAATCCCTGGACAAAGAACTGCAACAAATTACCCCCAGCGCCACCAGTGGAGAACTCTAAGGGGATAAACTCTTCAAGGTTTGGCAAAAAAACGGAGAATCAGCCTATATCTTGATTCATATCGAAGTCCAGAGTCAAGAAGAAAGCCAATTTCCCGAACGGATGTACATCTACCATTATCGGTCTTTTAACATCCAGAAGAAAGTCATTAGCCTCGCTATTTTAGGAGACTCCAAAAAATAAAATAGCAATTGTAGGGTGGGCAATGCCCACCGAACAGAAGGTGGGCAATGCCCACCGAACAGAAGGTGGGCAATGCCCACCCTACTCCTATGAAAGTCAGTGGGAGACCCTTAAAACCAGTCTCAATCCCTTAGCCTTTTTAGTGATGGCCCATTTAAAAACCCAAGCCAGCACGGGAAATGCTGAAGAACGGGAACAGTATAAATGGGAGTTAGTACAGAACCTCTATGAACGAGGTTATACTGAAACCGACATCATCAAGTTATTTCGATTACTCGACTGGATGATGACCCTACCCGAGAGCCTGCAACAAAGTTTTGATACCAAACTCAAAAACTATCAGGAGGAACGAAAAATGCCGATTCTAAGCAATATCGAACGTCGCGCAATGGAAACTGGTCGCCAGGAAGGTCGCCAAGAGGGTAGCTTAGAAACTGCCCGGAGTGCGTTGCTATTAGTATTGAGCGCACGGTTCAATTCTGTGTCACTGGAACTGAGTGCGCGAGTGAATCAAATTGCTGATATATCGACTCTAAATCAACTGCTGCAACAGGCAAGTGTTATGAGTTCCGTTGCGGAATTTGAGGAATTGATTCCATCGAACGAACTGGGGAACTAAAGATTTATTAAACGGTTAGGGACAAGGAATTGCCTTGTCCCAATAAGATTTTAAATCGTTAAAATTTCAGAGGAATTGCCCATTTAAAAACCCCAGCCATCACCGGAATGAGGCCCTCTATCGTTTGACAGCCAGAATTACCCCACTGGCCCAACTTATTTTAGTGACCATCAACTCCCTCCGGTTTTCTAAGGCTGTAATCAATGTCTTGACTTTGACTTCATGTCCTTCGGGCCAGGTGGGTTGAGGTAACATATCATCAATGATATAGAATCCACCGGGCTTTAAAGCTTGGATTGCCTCTTCAAAGTGAGTATATTTCCCCGCCCAGGTATCTGCAAAGATTAGGTCAAATTGTTCTGGAGTTTGACTCAATCTTTCCATAAAAGTACCGCCATCTTCTTGATGAAAGGTGACTCGGGAGTCTTGTCCGAGATGGTCTTGGGCGATCGCTAAAAGTGCCGGGTCATTTTCAACGGTTAGTAGTGCGGATTGGGAATCCATGCCATTCAAAATCCAGGCGGTTGAAACGCCGGTTCCCGTTCCCAGTTCTAAAAATCGTCCTGATGGTTTACTCAGGGCCAACGTTCTGAGTAATGAACCAACCAGGGGTTCTGATACCATCTGAAATCCCACTTCTTTTGTCTTAATCAGAATCTCTGAAACAACTTGGGGACTGTCAACATTTTCTAGTTCATGCATGATGCTAATAATTATAGCGTTTCTCATGTCCACAAGGTACAGCCCTCACCCCAAAACGACGGCGGCCCAAGACGGGAGAGGGGCTGGGGGTGAGGGTGAGTCCGGGAACCGCTATACTCTTGGCTCAAGAGTTATTTAAGTTTTACGAGTTAGAGGGGTTAAATTAAGCGAGGACAAGTCAACTTTAAAAATACTTAGTTTAGGTAGGTCAAAAGAATTAGGCCAGGAAGTGAGCTTAATTTTGTTCCAGGTTGAAAAAACCGATCCGCATTATTTACCAGTTTCTTCATTATTTAAAAGTTTCTTCTCCCAAAATAATGCCTTACCCATTAGGGGATTTAGCTCATAACCAGTAAATCCAAAAGCCCTGTAGACAGATTGAGCGACATGATTGTTCTCTAGTACCTCTAAGGTAAGTTTGCAACAGCCCAAATTTAAGGCGATCGCCTCAGCTTTTTGGAGTAAGAGTTTAGATAAGCCTCTCCCACGGTAGGGTAAAGCAACAATCACATCATGAATATTCAACAATGGCTGGCACGCAAAGGTAGAAAATCCTTCTAAACAAATCACAAGTCCAGCAGGTTCACCCTCCACAAATGCGAGAATAACATGAGCCGATTTTCGTTTGGCAAGCTCGGAGGGAAGATTAGCTTTAACAGAGTCAGAAAGACCTTTACCCCCACCCATCGGGTCCAACGCATAAGCATCCATTAATTGAACCATCGCCGATGCATGAGCAGGTAAATTCAGATCCGCTTCAATAATTTCAATCATCTCTTTATATCTTTGGATAGTTCAATTTTTACTCGGTCAGAGGCAAAATCTTTAAAGGAATTCTACCACAAACTAGGAGCAGAGCAAAGAGAAAAAATCAGTGCGGGTCAACCTGTCAAAGCACCGAGGGCTAACTTGTCCTGATTTTCTCTATTCATCCATCACATATAAGCTCAACCCTTTTTTCGCTGCCACATCAAACTTCAATCCTATTTCAGTTTCACTGTCTAACTCTACGGTTTCCCTTGATTCTTCATTCAGAATAATGCTTTCAATTCTAGCATCACAGCAATAACAAGCATTTTTATTCACCAAAAATACGGTTCCTCCAACCGATAAAGTTCCCGATTTAATTCGGGTGCGGGCGGCTTCTATTTTGTCGAACCATCGGTTAATTTTACCAATTTCTCTAGCTTGCCCCTGGGAGGTTTTGCAGGTTAGGATATGATAGGTGACTAATTCAGAGAGGGCTTGACAGATGGCTTTGATAAAA
>NZ_JAFLQW010000621.1 GCF_017313335.1 Phormidium pseudopriestleyi FRX01
CGATAGAGCGCTACATTAACGACCCTCATCATGGTTGGACTACAGTGTAGGCGGTTAAAACCGCTCGTGTGGGCTTTCCACATAGCATCTTTAGAGCGCGAGGCTACCAGCCCTACCGTGTTTCTCTTGTGTTTTTCCAAGGTTTTCCCCTAGGAACCGACTGCCATAAGTTCGGGTTTATTAACGATCGCATTCTCGGATTGACGGACGGGAATTTCAATGACAAATTCTGCTCCCTGTCCCGGTTCAGAAATACACTCGATCGCACCTTTATGTTTTTCGACGACGATTTGATAACTAATCGATAGTCCCAATCCTGTGCCTTTCCCGACGGCTTTGGTGGTGAAAAATGGGTCGAACAATCGAGCTTTTATCTGTTCGGGAATTCCCGGTCCGTTATCACCGATCGCAATGATGATTCGGTCATTCTGTCCCTGTTTCTTCACCCATTCGGTGCGAATGGTAATCCGGCTGGGTTTTTGGCGAATTTCTTCTATAGAGCGCCTTTCATTATAACTCTCTAAAGCATCAATTCCATTCGTGATAATATTCATCAACACCTGATTGAGTTGTCCGGGATAGCACTCAACTCGGGGCAGTTTGCCATAGTCTTTGACCAATTCTATGCCCAAATGACCCGCTTTGGCTCGTAAGCGGTTTTGGATAATCAGCAAGGTGTTATCAATCCCTTCATGAAGGTTGGCAAACTTCATTTCAGCTTGGTCTAGGCGGGAGAAGTTCCGCAAGGATAAGACAATTTCTCGGATGCGATCGGCGCCAATTTTCATAGAATTCAGGACTTTTGGCATATCTTCTCGCAAAAAGTCGAGGTCTATTTCTTCGGCGATTTCTTCTATTTCTGGCACAGGTTCTGGATAATGTTCCTGATAGGCTTCTAGCAATTGCAGCAAATCTTGAGCATATCCATCTACATGAGATAAATTTCCATAGATAAAGTTAACCGGATTGTTGATTTCGTGGGCGACTCCGGCGACTAATTGACCCAAGCTGGACATTTTTTCGCTTTGAATGAGTTGTGCTTGGGTTTCTTGGAGTTGTCGTAAGGCTTGTTCTAATTCTGCTGCTTTGGTTTCGGCGGCGATCGCATTGGCGCAGGCGCGATCGTATAATTCCGCTTGATGGATGGCGATCGCCAACTGATCGGCGAGTTGCTGCAACAGTTCGATTTCTGAAGTCCGCCATCCTCTTGGTTTATGGCATTCATGGACAATCAACAGTCCCCAAACTTTGCTTCCCCGAGAGATGGGAACACTCAGACTCGCCCGAACTTGTAAATGTTGCCAACAGGCGAGATGTTGGTCGTTGCCGTGGGTTTTATACACATCTTCAACGGCTCGAACTGGGGGCTGTTTTCCCCCTTGTAATTGTTCGGCACATTCTTTGTAAAAGCAATCATGTTCTTTGACGGCTTCACGCAGACAGATTTTGGAGGTACTTTCTTCTACAACAATTTGGCCTATGGTTTCTTTGCTAAACTGATAGATAGCAACGCGATCGGCTCCCAATAATTGTCGCACTTCCCGCGCACTGGTTTGCAGGATAGTATTAATATCTAAAGTGCGGCGAATATGTTCCCCAATTAAGCGTAAGAGAGATTCTCGCTCCATTGTGGCGCTTTTTTGGGCGTACAAGCAGGCTTGTTGGATGGAAATCGCTAGTTGATCGGCGACGGCGCGGGCGAGTTCCCGGTCATGTTTGGACCACTGCCGGACTCGGGAACATTGATTAATATAGAGGATGGCGTGGAGTCTGCCATTGGCTTGTACCGGCAATACCATCGAGGATTTAATCTCGGCTTTGTCGTATTCTTCATTTTGTTTGCCGATGCGGGGGTCTTCGCTGACATCGGAGATGACGACTTCTTCTCGATGGGCGATCGTCCATTGGGTTATGGGTCCGTGGGTATCAAAGTCATCAATGGAGGAGGGAAAGGGTTCGCGACAGATTTCAAATAAATGCTCTCGGCGGAAGGCTACATCGTTAGCGGCATTCCAGAAACTGGTGTCGCGGTGGCGATCGCCGGTTACCCCTTCTTCCCGATCTTCGACGAGGTGGATTAAGCAGCGATCAACTTCTAAGGCTTCTAGCAGTTGGGCGATCGCCTGGGTTAAAATTGTTTCGAGGTCGAAACTCTGACGGGTTTGGTTAACGATTTGATTGACCAAGCTCTCTCTTTGTGCTTGTTTTTGAACGCGATCGTACAGTTGCGCTTGCCGAATGGCAATTTCCAGTTGTTGGGCGATCAGTTGGACAAATTCCACCTCAGCAGTTGACCAAGTGCGGGAATTCTGTGAGAGACAGGCGATAAAGCCGATCCATCCCTCCTGTCCTTTCACGGGAACCAACAAATTGGCAACGGCATCCACTGTCCCCGGCGCAGCAGGGGGGTTGTCCGGATCCATTTCCGTTGGGTGATTTTCGGGACCCTGCATCAAGTTCTGAGGGGGGCGTGCTACAGGACAATTGGAGATCAGGCGCGTCATGGCAGCAAAGGTCCTGGACTCATTCATGGGACCGCAACTGATCACCATTTGTCCTTGGGCGATCGCGCTGGCGGAGGTTCCAAAAATCTCTAAGGGATGATATCCCACCTCAGAGAGGGGTTTCGTTCCCTCTAATGCTGCAAATTCCTGATTTCGGGTCCGTTTGCAGACCACTTGCACCCGTTCCGTGCGTTCAAAGTACCACAAGAAACTACAGGCATCTAAGTTCAGCATCGCTGCAATCTCATCCACCGCTGTCTGGAGGATCGTTTTAAGTTCCAGAGATTGCCAGATTTGGTCGATGACTTTTCGCAACAAGGCATTGCGCTTTTGGGGGTCTTCTATCTTAGTGTGTTCCAACGGATTACTCAGAGAGACAGTAGGGATAACGCGGGGAAGCAAAAACAAACTATTGAACATGGAGAACACCTCACCGATACTAATGGTGGGCCGCTTAGATTGTAGTTTTTTAAATTGACGAGGGACTTGACCCCGCACAGAACTCGGGGTTTTCTCAACTTCTATTATTATTTATTTTTATCCCCTGATATTTTAACTTTTGTAAAAATTATCATCGAACCCTCAATTTTGGGAGGGGTACTGCTTTAAATTTAGGCGGGTTTTCACCCTAGAATTGTATCTTATGTTACCCTTTTAGGCTCTGCATAGTTTTGGCTGCTTTGGGATTTAATTTATAAAAATTTTGGAATTTGATTTGAAAAGTTATAAATTATACCCGAACTCGGCAATCTAGTCAACACTTGGAAGGAGTAAATAAAAGGGGAGACAGGACACTGGGGAGATACTCTCCTCGGAATTAGTTCTCCGTGGCAAGACTCCCGACTTCTGGACTCGGTTTTAAACAACAAGCTTTAGAAACATCAATGACTCATGGATGGATGAGGATAGTTGCAAGCAAAAGTGTCAGGTTTGAGCCATAAAATAAATTCTAGGGATAGTTACGCTTCCAAATCGGCTGAAGTTTTAGAAAGATAGTTTTCTAGCTCTTGAATCATGTTTTTTCGGCTTTGTAAGTCCCGTTAAACCCTATTAAAGTTTTGCTGATTTCCTTTGAAATGAAGTTCAGTTGTAAGGGTTTGAAAGGGGATTTGGCCTATATTTGCCCTAGAATATTTGAGTTAATAAGCTTACTTACCAAAGGCCGAGTAATCGTTATAGCGTTTCCCACAGTTATTCGCGTACATTTTTGGAGTGCGTAAAGCCTGAGCCCGGGCTACGCTGTGCGGCGTAGCGTGTACGCGCGAGCCCAAACATCGAGCTTCGCTAGGATTATCCAATTTAGATGGAAAACAGCTTAGGCTAAGTTAAATTTGAGGTTTAAATGTTTGATTGCACAGGTGTGGGTTGGGGAGAGGGTTGCCGATCGCCTCCCAGAGAAGGTCCCGCAGAATCAGGCCCCCAATCGTTTCGGGGATGAAATTTATTCCCATAATTTGTCAGGAAATCCTGATTAAACGGATAAACTAAGTTGAGAACCATTTTGATTTTTGCTGACTTCAATCCGGGCTTGAAACGCTTCGCGAAATTGCGGCATATGGGTAACCGTAAGAATGCAAGCAAATTCCGAGGCGATCGCATTAATCGCCGCAATCAAGCGATCGCACCCTTCTCGGTCCTGAGTTCCAAATCCTTCATCCACAATTAACATTTGTAACGAAGTTCCCGCCCGATGAGCGAGTAATCGCGCTAATGCTAACCGAATCGCAAAATTAATCCTAAATGCCTCCCCCCCCGAATAAGTTTCATAAGCTCTTGTCCCTCGCGCATCGGCAATTAAAATATCCAAAGTATCAATCAACTTGGTGTTTTTTTTGCTCCGTCCCCGACTAGCGCGCTGAGTCACAAATTGAACATGAAGTTGATTGCCACTCAGGCGAGACAAAATCTGATTGGTTTCTCCCTCCAACTGCGGCAACACATTTTCAATCATCAACGCTTGTATGCCATTTTTGCCAAATGCCGTTGCCAATTCCCGATAAACCCGTTCTTGACGATGAGAGGTTGCCAGTTGTTTGCGTTGTTCTTCAGACTGACTTTGGAGTGCCGCGAGATGCTGTTGTTGTTGCTGTAGCCGTCCTTTGGTTGCCAGTAAACTATCCAGAGAGGACCGCAAAAGCTGGATTTGTTTTTCGGTAGCTTTGATGCGATCGCCGGGGTCTGGAATGTCCTGAAGTTGCTGATGCAGCGCTTGCATCTGCTGGCGTACCGCAGTGCGATCGCCCGATCGCGCCTCCAACTGACGAGTCAACTCCCCAATCCGCTGTTCCACTTGCGGATATTGTTGCTGTGCCTGCTTTAACTCCTCCATTCGTCCCAGCCAGAGTTGCGCGGTTCTTAACGCACCTCGCAGACGGTTATGTTCCTGGGGGTCATAGCCAATGGTTTGTAAATGGCGATCGAGCAAGGCAATCTGCTGCTGCAAGGGAGAGTTCGTTTGTTGCGCCTGTAATGCCGCTTGTACTTGTGCCAGTCGTTGTTCTAACTCCGGCTTCCGCCCTTGTAATTGCGCCATTTGCCGTTGGGATTGCTGAATTTGCCCTTGCTTAATTTCCCCCCAGCGCCAGCGTTTTTCCTCATTCAGAGCCAAACTGCGGTCTTGATCATTGTAATTTAACTGTTGCAGAGACTGCTCCACCTGTTGCAGTTCATGGTATAATTCGCTTGCATAACTTCCCGTATGTAAAGACTGTTCTAACTGTTGTTTTTCTAACGTGAGATGTTGTAAACGGTCCCGGGAGGCTAAAGTGGCATCAATTTGAGCTTGTAATTGTCCCCGACGTTCCCGTAAGGCATTGTAGTGTTTTAACTCCTCCTCCAGTTCGCGATACTCCTGACGCAGAATCTGAATTTCCCGATCGCTCGTTGCCAGTTGTTCTTTCAACACCCACATCTGATTGATAATCCCCTGTTCCTGCGCTTTTTGCTTTTCAATCACTAAATCCCAATGATGTTCATCCAAGGGTCTGTCACACAGGGGACAGAGTGCATCGGGGACTTGCAACATTTGGATTTTTTGTGTCACCGCTGCCAGTTGAGTTTCATAATCGGAGGTTTGTGCCATCAGCCGTTCCATAAAGCTGCGGCGTTCTAAGCCTTTTTCTCGCACCCGTTGTTGATAGACTCGTTTTTTCTCTAAGGCATTAATGGCGATCGCCACTTCTCCGAGGCTATCCTCTAAAACATAGCTATGATCTTGTTCCATTTCCAGTCGATGAATTTGACCGGCCACTTCTTCCAGGCGTGCAGATAAACGAGTGCGGATGCGATCAAGTTCCCCTTGCAG
>NZ_JAFLQW010000156.1 GCF_017313335.1 Phormidium pseudopriestleyi FRX01
GATCGCAGATGCCATTGAGGATCTTTATCTCACGTCAATGGCCCTTGTTCCCCGACTACGGGAAAACATTGCGCGGAAAGTACCGCAATTCTGGGGTTCCTTGGGGACTTGAGAATCCGAGGGCGATCGCGCGATCGCCCTGCCGGAACGTTCAAAAATCAGACTGCAACTTCTACCCAACCCGGAGTGATTATGTTCAACCCTTTCAAAGCCTTCTTCAACGGCGATCGCAACACCCCCAACCGCCATTTAAACTCTCCCAAAATTGCCATGAGTGCAGAACAATTCCGGCAACGCTTGGAAGCAGGCGATCGACAGTTCACGGGTCTACAGTTATCCAATGTAGATTTACGCGGGCTAAAATTGAACAATCTGGTGTTAACCGACAGTAGCTTAGTGGCTTGCGACTTAAGTTATGCTTCCCTATTGAATGCCAACTTAAGCGGCACCATCCTCGATCGCGCGAATTTAACTGGCGTTTTCTTAGCGGGGGCTAATCTCTACCAAGCCAGCTTAGTCGGTTCTAACCTCAGCCATTGTCATGCCACTCAGGTCAACTTTAGCGCTGCCAATCTTAGCAATGCCAACTTAACCTGGGCAAATCTCAGTGCCGCTAATCTCTATCAGGCGAATCTCAGGGGGGTGAACCTTACTGCTGCCAATTTAGATTCCGCGAATCTCGAACATTGCATCAAGGGCGATACTGTCTTGGGGATGCTGCGTTTATCTCTCGGCACACGCATCATTAACAAAAAGCCTTTAGCATCTTTTCCTCCTAATCCCTAGGAGTTGATGACCAGATTCCCCATTACCAGAGGAATCTGGTCACTCCCAGATTGACCGCTGATCTGCCGTTAAATCTTGTCAGCCTTCATCAACCTGAAATAACAAACAAAATTTAGAAACGGAGAGGGGGGGATTCGAACCCCCGATGGCTGTGACACCATAACAGATTTCGAGTCTGCCGCATTCAACCGCTCTGCCACCTCTCCAATTGCTCATGTTACCGTATCTCACCCGGTTTGGGAAGCCCTAAAGGAAAAGATTTTCATTCTCCCGAGGATCCAAGGTTGATCCAAAGCCATCTCGCGAATTCCACTGAACCGCCCCCTCCCGACCGATCGCGTAAATTTGAGCATTCCGTTGTCTGAGTAACCGTTCCGTTTCCGGGTCGATCGCATCATTCGAGGCGATCGCCACAGACGGTTGCAGCGCATCTATTAAATAAGGAGCCAACTGTTCCCCGGACCACCACAACACCCTTAAAGGCGACTCATCATTATTCTCTGTTGCCAGTAACGAACCCGCCGTGACTAAATGGCTTTGTTCCGAAGGATTCAAATCCCCCAATAAAAACCACATCTGATTGCGAATCTGGAACTGGACCACCGGGGGCTTCAGACTCACCACCTGAACTGCCGTTGTCCCCACTGCCAAGGTTTGCCCGATCGGTAAAGGATGATAAGACCCTTTGCGATTGGTTAAATTCGCCAGCAAAGGCCGATCGCTGGTCTGATGGGGGCCAATTTGCGGAGAAGAAAATACCCGCACTCGCAAACTATCAAGGACTTGATACCACCCACTCCGGTAATTCACCGGCGTTGTGGCGATCGCCCAATCAATCTGATTCACCCCCTGCTGTCGCAAAAAAGGCAGCACCGAATATCGTGCCGTCGCGTCATCCCCACTATTGATCACAATGGCTTTCCCGCGATCTTGAACCACCAAAACCGGATCTCCCCGAGTTGCCAGGGCCGTAATCTGAAATACCGTAGTCCGGGCATAGAACACCGGCACCACCACCAAACCTACCGCAAACAGCCATCCCAAAACCCATCGCCGTTTTTGATGCAACCAAGGAATCAGCCACACCGACACCACGATTCCATAGAGAATCACCACCTGCACAATCGAGAGCGTTCCTGTGGTAATGGAATTCCCGGGTAATTGACTGACGAATTCGACAACGGAGATCGTCAATTTGAGGGGATAATACAGCAACCAGGCGATCGCTGTCCCTGCTAACGGCCAGATTGTAGCGGCGATCGCACTGATAAACCCCCCCAGGGTAATCCCCGCCAAAGGCAACGACAGGACAATATTTAATCCAATACTATAAGGAGCTAATACCCCAAAGGTATAAAGTTGCAACGGCAGCACCCACACCGCCACGGCGATCGGCACCGCAATCAAAGAGGCGATCGTCGGGGGTAACCAATCCAACCGCTTCAGAATGGGTGGGGTCGAGACTAATAACCCTAGGGTCGCCAAAAAACTGAGTTGAAATCCTAAATCCCAAATCCACAGGGGATTCCAGATCAGCAAAAAGGTCGCTGCCAGTAGCAGAGACCCCAAAGCATTCACCTGACGCTGCATTAAGGGAGCCAGTAATGCCGCACAACCCATTAATGCGGCTCGTAACACCGATGGCGTACCCCCGGTTACGAACACATAGATGATTAAAACTGCTGCGCCATACCCAAATTGGGCTTTCTCAGAAAACCGGCGAGTGACGGCCCGCACCAATCCTAAAATAACAGCCACATGAAATCCTGAAGCAGCGAGAACATGGGCTAAACCCACCTGCATAAATCGTTCGCGAATGTCATGGGGAAGATCAACCGCACGTCTTCCTAACACCATTGCACTGAGCACCGGACCTTCTGGCACTCCCAATCCTCGGACTTGAGCACGCAGAATTCGCCGTCGCAGTTGCCACATTCCCCAGGAATTAGGGGGGCGATCGCTCGCCAGAAAATTCACCTGCCGTCCCGCTAACCCGGCAAAAGTCCCTTCTCTTGCCAAATAAGCCTGAAAGTCAAACCCGCCAGGATTTGCTGCCGGTTGAGGCAAGTACAATCGACCCGTTACCTCCACCCGTTGACCCGGATATAAGCCGGTCCCTTGAAGTAATGGAACGGTGACATATAGTTTGCCCGTAACAGTTTGGGTTTTTGCAGTATCACTTCCCCCCCGTCCAGAAGTCCCAACAATTTCAATCACTTGGTTCGGCTCAAACCAGAATTGAATTCGGTTGCTGCGAGTCAATCGGGGTTCACTGGCGACTTTTCCGAAGACGTTCACCAGTTGCTGCTGAGTGGGGGCATCTGCGGCAGCCACAAACCGACTGATATCATTCACGCCGATTTGTGGCTGCCGCAGGGGTAAATAGAGGGTCGCTAAAAACCCAATTGCTCCGGCAATTAGCCAAATTCTCGGTTGTAAACCGGCTTTTAGGACATCAATGCGTTTGGGAAATGGCACTTTCAGCAACAGTACAGCGGCGATCGCTCCCGTCAAAGTTAGGACCACCAGTGCTCCCCAGGTAGAAGCGGTGCACAGCAATCCTAAAATGTAGGCTAAACACAGAACGACTAAAGGGGCAGAAGTCATCAGGTTGCGCTTTCCTCTTCTTCTATATAGATAGACCCAATTTTAATCCCACCAGGGCATGAACCAACATCAGCCCTAGGGCCACGGTTCCTAAATAGGCATGAGCGGCCCGGAGGGTGAGGCGATCACCCTGAAACCCCAAAGACATCGCCCCATTGATAGCTAACAACACCAATAGTATCGAACCCGTCCAGAAATGAGGGCTTTCTAAAATCGGCTGCCGTTGCATCACCAGAGATAAAACCCCTCCGGTATAACCCAGTGCCATAAATAGGAACATCCAAGGGGCAAGTTTGCGGTGGTCGCTGCGGCCCTTAATCGCTGCATCCTTATCCGGTGCAACTCGTCCACGCCATCCGGACCAGCCGACATAACTGCCCATTACAAATACCACAATCCCCATCATCAGGGGATGTCCCCAATGCACAATCGGCTCAGGCATTCCCAAACGGCGAAATTGACTGGCGATCGGTTCGAGGACTTCGCTCAGATCGATCATTCCTTCTCCTTCTTCTTTAATTCAATATCACGGGTTAAACCAACTAAGCAGGTTGCATCTGTTGTATTGCCGCCCTCACCCTAAATCCCTCTCCCCGGGGGAGAGGGACTTAAAATCCGGCTCCCCTTCTCCCTTTTTGGGAGAAGGGGCTGGGGGATGAGGGCCAGACCGGCAAAAATAAGATGCACCATCTTAAGCAGCCGAGGCTTGATCACAGGCGTCAGCTTTCAGAAGCGGGAACCCCAACTTCTCCCGTTGCTCCAGATACAGATGAGCCACCCGTCGCGCTAAATTGCGGATCCGTCCAATATAACGAGTCCGCTCCGTTACGGAAATGACGCCTCTGGCATCTAATAGATTAAAGGTATGAGAACACTTCAGGACATAATCCAGGGTAGGGGCCACCAATCCTCGTGCCGTTAGTTGTTCTGCCTCTTCTTCATAGAGTGCAAAGAGCTTGAGCAGTAAATCTGGATTAGATGCCTCAAAGTTATAAACGCACTGTTCCACTTCTCCTTGGAGGTGAACGTCTCCATAAGTCACCTCATCGGTCCAGTTAATCTTGGTAAAGGCATCTTTTTCCTGGAGATACATGGTTAAGCGCTCCAGTCCATAAGTAATCTCGATGGAGACGGGACGGCAATCGATACCCCCACATTGTTGGAAGTAGGTAAATTGGGTAATCTCCATGCCATCGAGCCAAACTTCCCAGCCGACACCCCAGGCTCCTAGAGTGGGAGACTCCCAGTTATCCTCCACAAACCGAATATCCCGGTCTTCCGGACGGATCCCTAATGCCCGTAGAGAATCCAGATACAGATCCTGGATATTGTTTGGGGAGGGTTTGATGATGACTTGGTACTGATAATAGTGTTGGTAGCGGTTGGGGTTCTCGCCATAGCGCCCATCGGTGGGACGACGGCAAGGTTCGACATAAGCCACAGACCAAGGTTCGGGACCGATCGCCCGTAAGAAGGTATGGGGATTCATGGTGCCTGCGCCTTTTTCAATATCGTAGGGCTGGGCAATCAAACAACCGCGATCGGCCCAAAACTGATTTAACGTGGCAATCACTGACTGAAAATTCACGGTTCGCTTTCCTCTGCAAGCAAGTTCATTATTTATTCTCGCCTAAAACTCTCCCCGTGAAAGGCTTCCAGACTTTTTTCAAAAAAAATCAAAAAAAATCCTCAAAAACGCTTGACAAACCCGGGTGGGTTAGTTAAAGTAGTAAAGCGCGGTGAGGAAAGGCAACGAACCAAGTCGCGCCTGAACCAAGACAATTAAAGAGTTTGAAAGCCAATAGAAACCTGGTCTCGTCAAGAGAATCAGAAGTCTCTAAGGGTTATACCTAGAGACTATAA
>NZ_JAFLQW010000082.1 GCF_017313335.1 Phormidium pseudopriestleyi FRX01
CATTTTCGCCATCTCCTTGAGGACTGGTAGAACCGGGCGGAGTTTGAGTCGTTCCCCCTGCTGCACCTGGATTGGGAGTTGTGGAAGCTGGGGCTGTGGGAGCACCACCCTCTTCTCCACCATCTTGAGTGGTAGAAGCTGGGGGAGTTTGTTCTCCTTCCTTCTGACCACCGGACTGAGCGCCTGTGGAACAGGCCGCCACGGTTGTCGCTAGGCCAAGACTGAGAAATAGTGCAACAGCTTTAGATTTCATAGCCAATTTGTGAGCGTGATTATTGCGGGTCAGAAGTGATCTTATAGCAGTTCGGTGGACTTGTGGGGTACAGATATTTATAGGAGTGCGAGCATCTTGCTCGCTTGGGAGAATAGCGAGCAAGATGCTCGCACTCCAAAATCCTCAAAGAATGTACGCGAATAAGCGTGGGAAAGGCTATAACGTAATTGTAGGAAATAAATAGTAAAAATCTGGGAAAGAAAAGAAACCGGGTTTCTGCGATAACTTTTGGCGGAAAACCGAGATTTAATTAAGAAACCCGGTTTCTAGGCGCCGCGCCGGTTTCTAGCTGTGACTCACGGGAGAGGTATTTTTACCTGAAAGCAGCTTCCTTGACCGAGTTGGCTATGTACGATGATGTCACCGCCATGAGTCTGGGCGATGGTTTTGGCGATCGCCAGTCCTAGTCCCGATCCCCCTTGATGTTGACTTCTGGCTTGGTCAGCCCGCCAAAAGCGATCGAAGATATGGGGCAATTGCTCGGGAGCAATACCAATGCCGGTGTCTTCAACGCGAATTAGGGCATGGGTACGGCGGCGCTGCAATGAAACGGTGACGCTACCTCCAGATGGGGTGTATTGCAGGGCATTGGTTAATAAATTAGTCAATAAGCGAGATAGTTGAAAGGCGTCTGCATAAA
Organism: Phormidium pseudopriestleyi FRX01; assembly: GCF_017313335.1. Classification (GTDB taxonomy): domain Bacteria; phylum Cyanobacteriota; class Cyanobacteriia; order Cyanobacteriales; family Laspinemataceae; genus Laspinema; species Laspinema pseudopriestleyi. The sequence continues at coordinate 915 of NZ_JAFLQW010000082.1, forward strand.
CCTCTAAGTTAGGGATAAGTTGAGATTGCAGGGAAATATTAGTTTCCCTGGCCCGATCGCTATATAAATCTACCAAGTCTTCTAATATTTCATCTAGGGCAATTTGTCGCCATGCAGCGAGATCGGGGGCTTGGCGATCCATGCGAGCCAACAGTAGCAAATCATCCACCAGTTGACTCATTTGGACCGATGCCGAGGCGATCGCCTTCAGCTTTTCTACATCAGCAGGATGAACTCGTTCTGGGTGACTTTGCATGACCGCGATCGATGCCCGAATTGCGGTCAACGGGCCGCGCAATTCATGGGAAGCATCCGATGTAAACTGTTTCAGTTGCTCAAAACTTTGCAAAATTGGCTTGAGTGACTCGCGAGTCAGCCAAAAGCCGCCCATTGTCACCAGTCCAGAAACAATTGCCACCCCGGCGATTAGCCCTTGCCGAAACCGCCGCAAGTCAGCGTTTAACAAATTCGTTGATTCGGTAGCTCGCACATACCCTAATAATTGCGATCGCCCAGATTTCGCCGTCGAATAAACCGGCAAAATAAAGCTGCGGAGACTTTTTGATTTTTGGGAAATTAATTGCCCTTTTGGGGAGATGGTATTTGGCAAACTTTCTGAGGGAAAAAGGCGACCTTCTCGCACTATCAAGGTTTTTTTACTATCAAACCATTCGACCGCTTGCCGTTGTGGTGTCAGTGGATTATACACAAAAGTCGGCATTGAATCGGCTTGATATTTCCCCATCAGTTGAAATAAGCTAATGGGGACAAAACTGCCATCAGCATTCCGAGGAATATATCCTTTGTATTTGTCTTCTGTCGTTAATTCTTGGTATTCATGTTGAATAATTTCTAATGTGCTGGCAGATGTACCAGCCATTTGATGCACAGAAGCATTTAATTGTTGATGGCGATCTCGGACAACCAGAGCATAAACCGCAGTAGAAAACACCCCTAAAATCGTGGCAATTACCAATAAATACGACAGCAGCAACCGAGTTTGTAATCTGCTAAATTGCCGATTAGAGATTTGCTGAGAGATTGGCATTGAGTCGATATCCCAAACCATAAACAGTTTCAATAAAATTTGCGGGAGCCCCAGCCGCCTTTAGCTTTTGTCGCAAACTGCGTAAATGCACTTTGATGGTTTCTTCTCCAGGCATATCTTCAAAAGCCCAGACTCGTTCTAAAATTACACTGCGACTGAGAACGCGACTGCCATTGCGTAAAAACAACTCTAACAAAGCGTATTCTTTCCGGGTGAGAGTTAAGGGGTTATCCTTGTACATCACCTGACATTCATTGGGATTTAGCGTTAATTTTTCCCACTCCAAAATCGGCAAAAATTTCAACGTCTCCCGGCGAAAAAGCGCCCGAATTCTCGCTAATAATTCTGGCAAATCAAACGGCTTCACCACATAATCATCCGCCCCCACATCTAAGCCTAACACTTTATCGCTGCTAGTATCTCTGGCAGTCAGCATCAAAATCGGGGTTTTATTTCCTGCTTTCCGTAACTGCCGACAAAGGGAAATCCCATCGAGTTTGGGCAACATTAGATCCAGAATGATTAAATCAAAACTGTCAGTTTCTGCAAAACTCAAACCTAATTCACCATCATTGGCGATTTCTACTACATAGCGGCGATCTCTTAAGGCTTCGGCGATCGCCCCCGAAATCCGCCGATCATCTTCAATTAACAGGATTTTCATAAGCGACGAAACTTAGTGGCTTTTACCATTATCACTGAAGAATAAACTGCTACTATAGTCAGTCTTGCAGCAGCTTGACAATTTGACCATGAGTGGGAACATCTGATCTCCCTTGATTCCGATTTATCAAATTCATTTAGACTCCCTATATTAATCATAGCATATAAGGGAGTGATTTTCATGCATTTCGACGCTAAATAAAAGATTAGAATGCGAAATTTATTGTCTTCCTCACACCCCACTATCAGTTAAATCTCAGTTTCTAAACTGTACAATATCGCTCCTAATCCTGAAAAGAAACCCCGTTTCTTATACAAGTCCAAATTTCTATAGCAGCTCCTTTATCAGTTGTGGAATGCCCTCACCCCCAGCCCCCTTCGACCCGAAGGGGGCTGGGGGTGAGGATGAGTCCACCGAACCGCTATATAGCGAGTCTTGCAGCAGTTTGTTATAGAGATAGCGAACCAGATGTGATGCTCCGACGGCAGGCTATGCCGCACAGCGCAGAACAAGCGCAGGCTTTACACAAGACCCCGGTGATCAGCTTTGGTCTTGTTGTGCGTTATTGAAGAGGGTGCGCGGTGCACTTAAATCTGCCTCGCTTTCTCTATAACAAACTGCTGCAAGACTGGCTATAATAAATGACTATTTCAGTCCGAGTTCTGCTAATTTGGCACTCACGGTTTGGACATCTTGCCACATCAACCATTTAGGTGAACCTTTTTCTCGGGACGGATTGCGGAGTAGATAGGCGGGATGAAAGATGGGCATATAGAGTTTTCCTTCCCATTCAAACCATTGACCCCGAATTTTAGTAATCCCTCGTTTTTCTTTGAGTAATCCTTTAACTGCCGTTGCTCCCGTTAATAAAATAATGGCGGGATTGACTAGACGAATTTGTTCTAAAAGATAGGGTTTACAGGCTGCCATTTCTTCTGGAGTGGGGGTGCGATTTCCGGGGGGTCGGCATTTATTGATATTGCAGATATAAACGTCTTTTTCGGTGGAAAGTTTGACGGAGGCAAGGATTTTTTCTAATAATTCTCCACTTTTGCCGACAAAGGGTAATCCAGTTTCATCTTCGGTTTGACCCGGTGCTTCTCCAATAATCATAATCGGTGCTTGGGGATTTCCTCTGCCAATAACAGCATGGGTACGATTCGCGCCTAATCCGCATCGGTGGCATTGGTTACAGGGGATGGACAGTTCATCAACGCTGGTATAAGTACCGGGAGGAATGGGAATATCGGCACGGGTTGGAATTAGTTCGGGATTAAAGGATGGGGGGTCAGGGGGTGCATCAAAAGGGGTGATATCAAACAGATTAAGTTGGCTTTCGTCGGTCATTTTGTATCCTGATTTTTGTTTATTTAAAATTATAGACGGGTTACAAGAGACTTAAATGTCTTGGCAAATTCGAGATTGATTTCTCGGTTTTGTCGGTTTTAGAATTGAAGCCCGAGGGGTAAATTATGTGAGCGGTTTAAATGGTTTAAATCCAGGTTTAAGCGGGTTCAGGCTAATTTTAGGCTAACAGAAAAGGGGATAAAGTGACATAAGACGCATCAGGGTCAGAAAAAATCAGCCATCATATAGGCAACTGAAGTGCTATGTGGCTGGAGGGGATGATGATACCTGCCCCATTATTTCGCGATCGCGCTGATGCCGGAGAAAAACTGGCTGATGCGGTGATTCGACAACTGACTGAAATCGATTCAGACTTGAAGCGGATTAAACCGATTGTGTATGCGTTGCCGCGAGGGGGATTGCCGATCGCCGCACCCCTGGCGCAGCGTTTGGGTTGTCCCTTGGATATTATTGTGGCTAAAAAAATTACGCGCCCAGAGAACCCAGAACTGGCCCTGGGTGCGGTAACGGCGGATGGAGAGGTTCTCTGGGGGAGAAAGCGTTTGTTGCGACATCACGTCCGCCAAATGGCTCAACAGGAGGCTCAAGCGAAAGCTCAAGGGCA
>NZ_JAFLQW010000505.1 GCF_017313335.1 Phormidium pseudopriestleyi FRX01
GGGTCAATTTTCTCTAAACTCTCAGCTGCCTGCCTACGGGTATCGTCATTCTGAGTATTTTGAATAACTTGAACCAACCCAGCAATAGCTTGAGGGTTTCCGGGGTCAATTTTCCCTAAACTCTCAGCCGCCCGCCTACGGGTATCGTCATTCTGAGTATTTTGAATAACTTGAACCAACCCAGCAATAGCTTGAGGATTTCGCGGGTCAATTTTCTCTAAACTCTCAGCTGCCCGCCTACGGGTACTCTCAGACTGAGTATTTTGAATAATTTGAACCAACCCCGCAATAGCTTGAGGATTTCTAGGTTCGATTGTCTCTAAGATTTCAATCAGCTGCATACGGGTATGTTCATCCTGAGTATTTTGAATAACTTGCACTAACCCAGCAATAGCTTGAGGATTTCCTTGCCCGATTTTCACTAAACTCTCAGCCGCCTGCCAACGGGTATCTTCAGATTGAGTATTTTGAATAACTTGCACTAACCCAGCAATAGCTTGAGGATTTCCTTGTCCGATTTTCCCTAAACTCTCAATTGCTTGATTAAGAATAAATTTATCCTGAGTCCCTCGAAGAACAGTAACCAAGCCAGCAATAACTTGAGGATTGCTTGGGTCAATTTTATATAAACTCTCAGCCGATTGTCTACGAATATATTCCTTCTCAGTTTTTTGAATAACGTTAACCAAATCCCTAATTCTTTTTCTAGTTTCTTCATCCTCGACAGTCTTGATAACAGGTAACAACTCGCGAGGAATGGGAATGACAATATTCCGACCCAAAGTAACCACCCCGCCCTCAGTCGGTAACTTGACAATTTCTGCCTGGGCTTCCTCAAACTTCTTCCGTCGATAATGACCGATCGCCCGTGCAAAAATTCGCAGGCGGTCAAACTCTTCAATCGGTTGATGAATCATCTCCGTCAGGGTAGAAAGCCGCATTAAATCCCTAGGATTTTCTTCATACGCCCGCCGGAAAGCCGCAGCCAATAACTCCACCGATTTCTTGGGTTCTTTGTAAGCCCAAGCCGCCCAACTTTGCGACTGGGCAAACTCCCGGTCATAACTATCTTCCCGTTCTTCCCCCCTCGCTACGGAACCAAATATCCGCACATTAAACGCGCCATGCTGTTGTGCAAGGGCTAAAATTTCATCTCGTCTTTGTTGCAATTCGTCTTTCAGTTTCATGAGTATTGCCTAGATTTTTATTGAAATTAAAATTCATTGGTTTTGTGAGGTATCCTAATTGAATCCTATTTTCGGTAATTCCAACCCTGAATTTTATGTTTATTAAAGAAAATTAATTATCTAAATAATTGATTTAGCAATTCCTCTCGATTTATATTGATGTGATTAGATATGTCCTTTAAGATGGCATTTAACGTACCAATCTTTAGAGGATTATGAGCGGGTATAGTAAGATGATGTTCTCCATTATATTGTGTTGTTAGTCGAATATGGCTCCCTGTTTGATGGCTGACTTCATAACCAAATACTCTAAGGGCTTTTACTAAATCCTGACCCGATAAATTTCTCGGTAGTTTCATGAGGCAATCACCTCTTCTTTAACAATATGAAGCCGTATAATTTTTGGCCGTAATTCTTCATTCGGAAAATGGCAAGACACGGCGTCTCTAACCTCTAATTTAAGCATATCTAAATTATCGGCTTGAGTGATAATTGACACTCCTAATGCTTGAGCAACATATCCTTCTTCAACATCATGTTCTACTAAAAAAATAATTTCATTCATGCTTTAATTATCTCCTAAAAAATTAATTATGATTTCTGAGTTACTCCTCTTTCATTTTAGCTTCAAAGTCCCCCTTGTTAATGGTTTTTATATGAAAAAACTATAATTTTATGATTGATTCCCTGGATTCCCCCGTAACACCTTAACCGCATTTTGCAACCCAAGCCGATCGCATTCAAACATCGGGATTAACTTAGCAATTTCCCCAGCCGTCGTCATTCCCCAGCGTTCCATCGGTACAGGATTCACCCAAACCAGATAACGTAAGCGTTGCTGACACTGCCGCAAGAATCGCTCAGTCAATTCTAACCTATCTTCACTATAGCCCCCCCGTGCCGCTCCCGCATCGCTAAAAATCAGCAGACAGGCGCGATTGGGAGATAACCCGCTTAACATCTCCTCCACCCTCACCGCTGGAGAATATCCCGGACCCCCATAAACATAATCCACCGGACAATTATGGAAATAATAAACCCGCGATGCCCCTAAGCGTCCCCCCCGCATGGCAGTTTCTTTAATTCTATCCCCTAAAGAATGAAAAGCAACCATTGAAGCATCAACATCCAACAGCAAAACCAACTCAACTCGATTCATCCGTTGCGCCACTAACACTGGATCCAAGAAAAACCCATCTTGGATAATCTTTTCTAGGGTTGCTGTCACATTTAATTCAACTAATGGCCCCTCACGAATGGGACGGCGTAAATAACGCCAAGTTTGTTTCATTTGTCTTTTGGTTAACGGTAAATAATCCGAAAACAACAAAAAAGACGAATCCGCATCCGAGTCGAATTGTTCACGGGTTTTAGTTTTTGCTAACTGCACTACATCATCCATTTCTAACGCCACCTCTGGCGAAGATTCTGGTTCAGCCGGTTTGAATCTGTCAACTTCAGGAGATGGCTGAATCTGTGATTGTGCCGGTGATACCCTCTCTTTATCTCGCGGTTTAGATGGTGTCAATTTGACCTGTGACTGTGTTATCGGAATCGGTGGTTGTTCGGTGACAGGTTTCTCTAATGTTACCAAGGGATTATCAATGGGTTTAGATATCACCTTGACAAAATAATCATCGAAAATTTTCTCTTCTTCAACCGACTTAACCCATAACGTTTTGCAGAGTCTTTTTAACGCCGCTTCGTCAGGGATTCCAAACCCTTTCATTAATGCTTCTAACAGCAGTTCATATTCATCAATACCCAATACAAAACCCGCTTGACGCAGCTTATCAAATAACTCTCGCAGGGGTAAATCATTAATTTTCATGATTCCCCCTAAACTTACTTAAAGAACGCTGGTGGTCCTCCCAATTTTTCAGTAAAACCCCTAAATAGGGAAGTTGACCCTGTAACTGCTTCAGGACTTGATCATGAGGATACCGACGCAGGACATCAAACCAATCAATTAATTCACTGGTACTAATATTTTTACCCGTTTGTCGTTTTTCCTCGCCCAAAAATTCCCGCAATTTCGAGAATCTCGCTACCACTTCTTGAATAAACTGATTTTCCGGTTCTGGAATGGTTGATTTATCCTGGGGAACTCCAAAAAATCGAGCGATAATAATCTGAATTAACTGTTCTGGGTTGGGAAACTGAATATAATGAAATAAACAGCGTCGCAAAAAAGCATCCGGTAAATCTCGTTCCTGATTACTGGTAATAAAGATAATCGGAGGATGTTTAGCTATCACTTCCTCTTTAGTTTCGGGGATGGTAAAGCGTTTTTCATCCAACTCCAATAATAAATCATTGGGGAAATCAATATCAGCTTTGTCAATTTCATCAATCAATAAAACTGTGGGTTGGTCACTAATAAAAGCCTCCCCAATTTTCCCCCATTCTAAATAGGTTTTAGGGTCCTTAATCTGATTGATTTCTTCAGGGGTGCTGAATTGACCTAAAGCCAGTAATTGAGAGTCCCGCAGTCTGGCTAAATTATTATAGGTATAGAGTCCCTCTTGGGCGCGACTGGTGGATTTAATCGTCCAACAAAGATAGGGTAATCCCAACTCATAGGCGACAGCTTCCGCTAATTTAGTTTTACCACAACCGGGTTCACCTTGCAGCAGCAAAGGACGCTGTAAGGTAATGGCTAAATTAACCGCTTCAATCAGTTCATCACTGGGTAAATAGGGATAAACTCGCTGTCCATTATCATCCCGATAGACATCAGGTGGATGCACTTTTCCGGTATAGTGTAATTTGTCTGTGGGTGGTTTTAATATTTCCGCCATGTTGACTCAAATTCTTCCCATGTAGTTTGACAGAGAGAGCAGATTTTTTCCAAGATATATTGATGAACTCCATTTTCACTGTCTCGGAAAACTTCATCAACTAAACTATCGGTATATTGTAGTAGGTTTTCAGTACAACAATGTAATTCTAGCCACGTCGATAATTGTCGGCGTTGGATGGGTTGAATTTCCATAAATTTAATCAGCGTTTGGGGGATTAACTTTGAGGTTGGATCTTGAGTATAAGTGATGTTCCAGTCATTTGTAAATCCGTCTTCATCAAGTAAACATAAAAGTAAACTGTAATTTTCATCAGGCGTTCCCATTCGATTTGCTAAGTTAGCGAGGGGTTGCCAAAATTGTTGCAGAAATGCCTCAAGATAAGATTCCTCGAAGTCCTCAGTATTTTCAACAATTAAAATTACAGTTTGAGATTGCCAAAGTTCACAAATACTCTGATGAATTGCTGCAAGTGAACTGGTTTTATTGATTTCCAATTTACGACTAATCTCTTGAAAAATACTATCTAATGAGCTATTATGAGTTCGGCGAGAAAACTTGATTTTTTTAACATAATTTGATGTATTGCCATTGGGTACGTTCCGAATCAGGCGATTGAGCAGCCAACGCGGTGCTGTTTCAAGTGAACCGTGAATTAAACAAGCTCCAATTTGATGATTCTCCACAAATTGTTTAAACAAATTTGCCTGTCTATCATAATCTAACTTTAGTAAGGCTTTCAGGAGTTTATTCTCGATGCTTTCGCGAGGGTGAGGCTGAATTACATCAATGATATAGTCGAGTTTTTCGGTCAGAACATCAAATCCAGTCTGCATCTGGTCAGAAATATCTCTAAAGACTCTCTTTATCTGTTCTTCTGTTCCGGTTAACTGCTGTTCTATCTCTTCTAATTTTTCCAAGGAAATTAGGGCAACTTTACCCTGTTTATCCAACTCTTGCTTAATTCCAGGAATCAGTTGAATCATTAACCCAGCAAAGGCTTTACCGTCTTCCTTAGAGTCCTGCTTTAATGCTTCTCGTAAGACTTTCGGAAATTCTTTTTGGAGTAATTTCGCCACCTCTTGGCGCACATCACTCGCCAAATCAACACCTTTGTCTGGGTCTATTTCTATATCTAATTTCACAAAAATATCGGACCACTCTTCAACTCTCAAAATTTCAGCTTGGGTTAATCCCCCTTCTGTAGGGGTAATTATTAAGGAAATTTCTCCCTCGTTTAACTCTTGATAGTTAGACCGACCAAATTCATAACGCGCCAATTTTACCCATGCTTCGGTTGCTTTGGCAGCTATGTTTTTAAGACGTTTGCAAGTGGATCTATCATATTTTCTATTCAGGGAAGCCATAGAAATAATTTGAGCGATCGCCTTCCCTGAAACGCGAATTAAATCCTCATTTTGTAATCCAACGTAATCAGAACGACTCGAATCAAAGTTATCAATAGCATTGGCCGTGTTACCCGCCACCACGCCAGTAATAAACTCACCCAGTTTTGTCAAGAACTCTTGACCTTTGTCAGTCGATAAAAAAGCGACGGGAATGTTCAACCCCGGTAATATGGAAGCCCCAGCATAAATTCCGCTACAAATCGCTACGCGACAAAGCGATCGCCCAATGGTCATAAGCAATTGACTAGGAAGCCCCCCGATTCTACCATAACGACGCGATCGCGAACTCCCCTAACATTCCCTACCATTGGTCTGGCAAGGCTGAAACCAGTGGGGCCTGTAACCTCTATCCATATCCATTAGCCCTGTCAAGGTGTATTTGTAGGGGTGCAATGCGATCGCCACCCTTGAGGGTAGGGAGACCAAACCCCTACATCCACCCTTGAGGGTAGGGAGACCAAACCCCTACAAAAAATAACGATTTTTCGTCTTTTAATTTACCACCTTGAAAGGGCTAATCCATATCTATATATA
>NZ_JAFLQW010000337.1 GCF_017313335.1 Phormidium pseudopriestleyi FRX01
TATATAACGGTTCGGTGGATTTATGAAGTACAGATATTTACAGGAGTGGGGTGCATCCGATGTTTGGACAGTCTGCCCTCATCCCCCACCAGCCCCATTCTCCCAAAGTGGGAGAAGCCCTCACCCTCAGTCCCTCTCCCAAAGTGGGAGAGGGATTTAGGGTGAGGGCGGCGAGCATTGGGATGCTCCAACGGAATGTACGCGAATAACGGTGGTCACCGCTATAGTTTAAAGTTCCATCGGGCTAGGATGGAACTTTAAATTGAGTTAGCGTCGCCCAGAGGGGAGATTCTCGCGATCGCCTTGTTCTTGTTTTACTTTTTTCAAAGTTTGGGTAGTCTTCCCATTGCCATTTGAAACCGACTCCTCTTCCACAATTTTTGCTGAAACTGTGCTTTCTGTTTCATCATGTCCTTTGTGCATTAACCGATATTGCGCTTTCATGGCAATAGTATAAAACACCGGAATTACATACAAACTTAAGAGAGTAGAAACAAACATTCCCCCCACAACGGACATCCCGATGGAGACCCGCGCCGCTGCACCCGCACCCGTGGCAAATGCTAAGGGTAACAATCCGAAAATGGTGGAAAAGGCGGTCATTAAAATAGGACGAAAGCGCACCTTTGCGGCATCCAGTGCCGCCTTAGTAATTGAGAGTCCTTCTTCCCGACGTTGGTTAGCAAATTCTACAATCAAAATTGAGTTTTTTGTTGCCAACCCAATCAGCATGATTAACCCAATTTGGCTATAAATATTTAGGTCTAGCCCTGCCATTAACAAGGCAGAAAATGCGCCTAATAGGGATAAAGGAACAGCCAAGAGAATGATAATCGGGTCAATGTAACTTTCAAACTGAGCGGCTAACACCAAGAAAATAAAGACGAGGGATAACCCAAAAATAAACAGGGTCGATTGTCCCGCTTCAGTATATTCCAAAGACTGACCTGCTAAAGCAAATCGCATCTCAGGGGGGATGATTTCCCGGGCTAAATTTTCAAACGCCTCTAATGCTTCTCCCAAGGTTTTACCTGGTGCAGGAGACCCCGAAATTGTAGCGGCCCGAGAGCGATTGTAGTGGTTAATTTGCGGGGGTGTGGTTGAAGGATTCACCGTCACCACACTACTCAAAGGAACCAACTGACCCGACTGAGTACGGATATAGGTTTGCTCAATATCTTGAGGAGAAGCTCGAAATTCTTTTTCCGATTGGACAATCACCTCATAGCGGCGATTTCCTTGGTTAAAGTTCGTAATCTGTTGTCCGCCTAACATAATTTGTAAGGTTCGGGAAATTTCCTGAACGGACACTCCCAAATTAGCCGCCTGAGCGCGGTCAATACTGACGATTAATTCCGGTTTAGTTAGGGTTAAATCCGTGTCCACATTGACTAATTCTGGCAAGGCATTGGCTTGATTGGACAATTCTTGGGAAACAGAAGCCAACTCCTCCAAATCACTCCCTTGCAACACGAATTCTACAGGTTGACTAAACCCGGCCCCGGGTAAAGAAGGAGGATTAATCGGCAGGACTACGGCATCGGTAATCCGCGAAAATTGACCAAATAAACGACCAATAATCTCCTGCTGAGACTGGCCAGGTTCCGTCCGTTCTGACCAAGGTAAGAGGCGAACAAAGGCAAATCCCTGGTTGACTTGACCGGGAGCACCTCGACCAAATGCCCCAATGGTTAAATAACTTTTAACTTCCGGGATTTTACTATACGCTTCTTCCACTTGCCGCATGACATTATCGGTGTAATTAATCGTTACTCCTTGCGGAGCTCGAACAATCGTAAAAATTGCCCCTCGGTCATCAGTGGGAATGAATTCTTTGGGGACTTGATTAAATAAGAAGACGGTTAAGCCTAAAGACCCGATAAAAGCAATGACTACAATGGCTTTCAAGGGCATGATTTTCCGTAAAGACCAGCGATACGCCGATTCCATGTGGTCCAAAAACAATTCAATAATCGCAAATATCCCACCTTTCATTTCACTATCACGCCGCAAGATTCGGGCGGATAATGCTGGTGCTAAGGTCAATGCCACAAAGGAAGAAATCACCACGGAACCGGCTAGGGTTAGGGCAAATTCCGTAAACAATCGCCCAGTATTTCCCCCGGAAAAACCCACCGGCATAAACACAGCAATTAAAACAACTGTTGTGGCAATTACGGCAAAGACAACCTCACTTACTCCAAGCAAGGCTGCTTGGTAGGGTTTCATATTTTTCTCTTGAATATAGCGGACAATATTTTCCAGGACGACGATGGTATCATCCACGACTAACCCGGTGGCTAAGGTTAGGGAAAATAAAGTTAGGGTATTAATGGAATACCCCAAAATAAACATCACCGCAAATGCACCGACAAGGGAAACTGGAATGGTGACGGCAGGAATTAAAGTCGATCGCCAGTCGCGCAGGAAGACAAAGATAATCAGAATAACCAACAAGGTTGCCAGAAAAAGGGAACTCCAAACTTCATTAATGGCGAGTTCCACAAATTCCGAACGGTCAAAAGCCATCTGATAATTTAACCCTTCGGGGAAATCTCTGGAGAGTTCCTCCATTTTGGCTTTGGCACCGCGTGCCACTGCAATCGTATTGGCACTAGAGAGTTTCACTACCCCCAGAGAAACTGCTGGAATGCCACCAAAACGGACAAATGAGCGCTCGCTTTCTGCACCAATTTCCGCCCGTCCCACATCTTTAAATCGGATTTGCGTCCCATCAGGATTGCGCTGAATAATTAAGTCTTCATATTCCACTGGCGTTTGCAGTCTACCGAGAACTCGGACCGAATATTCCGATTGTTCTCCCTCGACTAAACCACCCGGAATTTCTAGGTTTTCTTGCCGCAACGCTCTTTCAATATCTAAAACTGTCAGATTCCGCGCTGCCAGTTTGACTGGATCAACCCACAATCGCATGGCATAGCGTCGTTGACCCCCGATAAAGATGTTACTCACCCCGGGAACGCTTTCTAGGTTATCCGTAATAAACCGTTCGGCGTAGTCACTTAATTCCAGGGAGGTATAATTCTCCCCAAATAAGGCAAACCACACGATGGGAGAAACATCCCCTTCCTGTTTGGTGACTTGGGGGGTATCTACATCATCTGGGAGTTGACGCAAGGCCCGATCAACTCGCGATCGCACGTCTTGGGCGGCCAAATCAATATCGCGATCGAGGTTAAACTGGAGGGTAATCGAACTCACTCCTTCTCGACTTTGGGATGTGAGGGTTTTAATCCCTTCAATCCCATTCAGTTGACTTTCTAAAATTTCCGTGACTTCGGTTTCAACCACCAAGGGACTGGCACCGGGATACACCGTGGATACCGTCACGACAGGCGGGTCAATACTGGGAAATTCCTGGACTGGCAAGCGCGTATAACCGACTAACCCAATTAAGATAATCAACAGGGAACAGACGGAGGCGAAAACCGGACGTTTGACGAAAAAAGTAGTAAACATTGAGTTAGGGATTCGCGATGATTTAGGGCTAATTCCTGATCAATTTGAAGTGAGAGGTAGTGTTAGAAAATTATGCTCTCACTTGCATAAGGTCACCGATGCTTATTGAGATGGTGCCGCAGGGGGGGATGACTCGGGATTCGCGGGTGCAGGTTCATCGACAATCGGACGAATCTGAGCACCATCGGATAGTCGTTGTAAACCAGAAATGACGATGCGATCGCCATTTACCAGTCCTTCAATCACTTCCGAGCGATCGCCTTGGACTAATCCCAAGGTTACCGAGACTCGTTCCACAGTCGCCGGGTCCTCGCCTCGTGCCACAAAGATAAATCTTTCTTCCCCTTGGAAAGTAATCGCCGTAGTGGGCACCACAATCCGATTATCCCGTTCGTTCCAAACTAACTTAGCCCTCACAAACTGGCGATCGCGTAATTGTCCCTGGTTAGCAAACCTTGCCTTGGCTAAAATCGTTTGGGAATCCGAATTAACCCTCGGAGACACAAAACTCACCGTCCCCCGACTCAACGGTTCTCCATTGGCATCCGTAATTTCCACCGGCATCCCCAACCTCAACTCAGACCCGCGTTCCAGGGGAATGGACAGACGCAATTCCAAAGCATCATTTTGGGTCAAAGTGGTTAATTCCTGCCCTACACTGACGACATCGCCCACTTTCGCTGGAATATCGCCGACGATTCCCTCAAAGGGTGCGACGATATTGGCATCTTGTAACTGCACCTCCAAGGCTCTCACTTGGGCGATCGCCTCCGCCACTTGCGCCTGAGCTTGGTCAATCTCCTCGGGTCGCGTCCCATTCTCTAATTGACGTAACCCTTGCCTTGTTTCTTCCACCTCCGCTTCGGCACGGGCAATTTCTTCTGGACGTGCGCCATTTTGTCGCTGATTCAGCAGTTGCTGTGCTTCCGCCACTTGTGCTTGAGCTTGGGCAATTTCTTCCGGACGCGCCCCACTTTCTAACTGGGCTAAAGCTTGCTGCGCCTCAGTCACTTGTAATTCAGCGCCGACAATTTCCTCCAGTCGCAGGTTTTCCAGTTGCTCGACCCGTTGCCGAAATCGCTGTAAATCCGCTTGGGCACGCCGGTTTTCCGTGACGACTTCATCAAAGCGATCGCGGGAAATTGCCCCTTGATCCGCTAATTCCCGATTCCGTTCCACCCGTTCCTTGGTTAACTCCACCCGCGCCTGAGCATCAGCAATTTGGGCTTGAGCTTGGGCAATTTCATCCCCCCGACTCCCATTCCGTAAGGATTCCAGACGCGATCGCGCCTGTTGTAACCTAGTTTCAGCTTGGGCAATCTCTTCCGGACGACTCCCCGCCCGCAATTCAGCCAATCGGGCCTGGGCCTGCCGCAAACGCGCTTCAGCTTGGGCAATCTCTTCCGGACGAGTCCCCGCTCGCACCTCCGCCAATCGGGCCTCGGCTGCGGCTAAACGGGCCTCTCCTTGGGCAATTTCCTCGGGTCGGCTGCCTGCCTGTAATTCTGCCACCCTCGCTTGCGCCCGAGCTTGCGCCGCCTGCGCTTGTCGCAGTCTGGCTTCAATTTCGCGGGTATCAATGCGGGCAATCATATCGCCTCGGGAGACTTTATCCCCCGCTTTGACATTAATTTGACTCACTCGCCCTGCCATTTCTGGCCGCACAACTGCTGCCTGTCGTGCTTCTAAGGTTCCGACAAATTCCGAGGTTTCTCTTAAATTGGTCATTTCCACGGTAGCTAACCGGACTGCAACCCCTTGGGGTCGTTGGGGTGCAGCTTGCTGTTCGCTATCAGCTACAGCAGTTTGGTGGGATTGCCAAAAGTACCAGGCGGTGCCACCCCCGGCGATTAATAATAACAGAAACAGAACAGAAGCCAGCGATCGCCCCCGCCTACTGGCCCATTTAAATCTGCGTTTTTTATCCCGCAACGGTTTGTCTTGCTGTCGCTCTAATTCCGTTTCGTGGGAAACGGAAATTGCTTTTTCTTCAGTTTCCAGTTGTGAATTTGAAGGGTTTAATTTTTTCATATTTTCCCTGTTTTTGTCCGACTTCGTAATCAATCTGTTAAACTTTTATGATGCATTTATTAATTAAGGGATTTCAACCAATTAAGAAGGTTGGCGATCGCCGGAGTGATTTCTTCCTACCTTGGCTTTTCGCGTATCCCGATTCCCTTGCTGTTCCACCTCAATCGCAATCTGTTTTTGCAGCCATTTAATTTCCGAATGGAGAACATCCAAATGTCGATTCCAGACGACGACTTGATAGGAATCCTCCGGCAAGGGTTTTTCTGCAAAACTTTTGTATCGAGCGCGACAAAGCACTAAGCGATGTTCCATTAATTCCAGCCTCGCCTCCGGTTCTAAATCGCTGAAAAAGAAAAATTTAATGGCAAAACGCGCCCGACTTTTTACCCAGCTATCCTGGGGATGTTCGAGCATTTTCTCCCGCCAGCGATCGCGCCCAGTGGGAGTAATGTCATAAATCGTGCGACTGGGACCCGCGTCTCCAGATTCCCGGGCGATCGCAGCAATATAACCCCGTTCCTCCAAGCGTTTCAGCAAGGGGTAGATGGCTCCATAGTTGACGCTCATGCAGCTACTCATAAAGAGCTCCAGTTCTTGCTTCAACCTGTAGCCATGTAGGGGATGGCGTTGCAGGAGTCCTAAAGCAGAGAGTTCAAGCATTTATATCATTTTGATATATTCAGGATACAGTATAGCCTAATTAATTAAGTTTCTGGGTGATGCCAATCTTGGCCGACAGGCAGGCATGGTGCAGCGACAGGAACTCATATAGCGCGTCTAAATCATTTTGACAATGGATCCGACGCCGGATCACCTTGGAGTGCCGCACCGCTTTCGCCCGGGCTCAGGCTTGGCATTGAGCGAAAGCTATCTCTATGTCAAAATGATTTAGACGCGCTATATAGGGTCTTGAGTTCTTGATGTTCAACTGTAATAATTTTTTTGCTGGTGCAGCCTTGGAAACCATATCTGTTAAAACACTCATGGTTGCCTGACAGCAAAAATTCTTGATGTAGCTGTGATCATTCAAGAGTAGACTCGTCATTTTTAGGACCCCCACAAATTGAGCAGACAAGTTGCTGTGGTAGGGGGAGAACAGATGGGGAAAATAAAAAAGCTATTCAAGTTGCATTTGCTTCAGCATGGCTTCAAATTCAGCGATGTTTACCTGAATGTCCTCTAGTCTTAGGTGGGGATCTTCAAATGGCTTGGGTCGTTGACCTGACCCAAATAGGTAATAATAGTCTAAGCCAACTGGGTTGGAAATGTTCCAATAACTGACACTGACATAGTTGGGGGAATAAATCTCTAATACTTTAGTGTTTTTCGGACAAAAAATGAGATTCGTAAGTCCAGCACCATGAGGGGCGACTACACAGTTAGCGGTGGCAAATAACTCGATTTGCTCGGATAGGGAATAGTCTTCTAGGAAAACTTTCTCAAATCCTTTTGTTTGCAACCTATCAAATATTATCTCCTCATTGAGAATCCGTCGGCTGCTGGCTTTGTTGCGGCTAATGTAGAGACGTCTGTTTTTTTGAGAGTCATCGGAATCAAGAATTGTCTGGGGGACTAATTCTTGCCTGAGAAAATCAAAGGCCCAGTTCCCAATATTACAGGTTTGGTGACGAACAAAGGAGGGGACTAGCAGACGCTTGGCTTGTAGGTGAGGGTAATCTGCTGCGGTGATAATTTTCTCTTGGGGAATATTGAGAAGATTGAGTGAGTCGCGCTGAAAGGCATGGGCTAGGTCATTGACGATAAAATAATCGATGTCTTCAAACCAATCTGGCGATCGCCTCAGTAGGGCATATCGAGGTAAAACATCCACGATCCAGTGAAAAAACGTGTTGCCACCGGCAGAACTTAATACGGCAACGGTTTTATCTAGGTAGGTAATTGGACCAATCTCCTAGTGGAAAATTGGATGTTTTTCAGGGTTATTTGGGTCAATTTTCATGTGAATTGACGCATCAGATAACAGGTAATTATCTGGAGTAATCACAGCGACGCCCTTGCAAAACCGTCCACCTTCTACTGATGCTAGATAGGCAGGTCGGGACAGGGTTCCATAGTCTAGGGTGAATTTCCAGTACAGTTCGGAGTCAATGGTTTTGGGTGCTTTGCGGCATAGGGTTTGAGGAGGATAGATGTTTTGTATTAAACCATTGGACTTGCGCTGGCGATCACAGAGTTGGTTCCACCAGTCACCAATTGTTGGATAAAACCCCTGGGGGGTATAGGATTTCTGGATTTTCCGTAAGAACGACTTGATATAGGATTTCACTTTGTTTGTTTGATGCGTCACAGCCATGAATATGGGTCTTTAGCCTTTTTAGCATATTTTGATGAATTGGTCAACAGAAATCTCCAAACATCAAAAAATAGGCTTTAATAAGATTAACACTTGTTTTTTTATGCCATGAGTTTACTTCTAAAATATATTGAAAATACCCCAAAGGAAACCGGCGGGTTATAGGAATAACTCAGAAGCAGTTTCCAGGATTGTGGACGCAATCTGAACCTTTACATCTCCCCCAAAAAGCGGATAACCAAAAAATAAAAACTACCAATAATGTGCGACTACCTGCTTCTCTAATCAATCTATATGTTCGGAATAAATTCTATTAACCGGCTCTTCAGGACTTATGGTGATAAGTCCTGAAGAGCCTTTGATTAATCGAGACTACATCTTGATTATTTCATGAGGGTAGGCCAAGGGGGTGCAAGATTGACGCGATCTCCAACTACAATCACCCCTATTCCCCCACTTTCAATGGGGAGAACCCTTTGAAACTATTGCATCAACACCGGAGGGATGGCAGTTTGCCGGTGGGGAACTGCGCCCGGTGAATTTAAAGTTCGCATTACACTTAAAACTGCCAAATAGTGCTACCTTACAAGAAGTTGTTGGTTATCCGTAAAAGCTGCTGCTACCAGGCTTTCTATAGCCCCTCAATATGGTATAAAATGCAAAAACTTCTCTCCTTTTTACTTTCGCTAAAATTTATTGGCATTCTGATTGGTCTTGTTCTTTTATACGCTATCCTTCCGGTCATTCTACCCTTTGTCGGTGTTAGATTGTTTGACTTATTGGGGTGCGATGCTGGGGGATCTGGACCCCAAATTACTTGCCCAAATCAGATTGAAGAGATTTTGACCTATATGATGTTGACGTACTGGTTCGCTATCTTTACTCTTCCCACAGGTTTCCTGGTCGCGGGAGTTTTAGTCATTATTCTGGTCTTGCGTTTTGTCATGCTCGAACGACGTCATTAAGAGGACTTTTCCAACCCTTTACTCAACTCATTATATGTAATAGTGGCTAGTTCCTTTAGGTGCGATCGCATCTTGCTGCCTTCCACTCTTCGCAATGCTGATTGCATCCCCAGCAACTCCCTGAGCTACCGACACCTTCCCAGTCGGTAGCTTAGTCAGACTAATTTAAGACTCGCTATATAAACCATTTGCTCCCAGAGGACGCTTTTAACCCTTGTCCAAGTGTTATAACTGTGGATTAATACAACCCAAAATTAACCCATCAATGCCACTGACTGGCAATATAGGCGTTTTTAATTGAGCCGCTAAATCCTCCACGGTCATATTATCTAAAAACCGGGTTTCCCCATGTTTTAACATCACATCGGGTAACAAAATTGCATCGCCTAACGGTCTATTTTGCAACCCGTTCAGCAAATCTTGACCTGTTAACACTCCAGTAACGCTCATGGTTTGTCCCCAGAACTCGCTACTGCCCTGTGGACAGGGGACGGAGATTTCTCAGTCCCAGTTATCCCATCAGAGGCTAAAGAATTACCGGAAAATCCGCTCACGAGGCGCGAACAGGAAATCTTGGCAATGATTGTAGCCGGACGGAGCAATCAGGAAATTGCAGACCTTCTCTACATTGCTCCTGGTACTGTCAGAGTCCATTACACAGCAAAGAGTGGACTCTTTTCTAAGATCCACTCTCTGTTAAACTCTCTTAGCCCTAGCTTTAACAAGCTGGAGTTAAGTCCTTACTTTACCTAGTCCTTAATGATTCTCTTGTCA
>NZ_JAFLQW010000487.1 GCF_017313335.1 Phormidium pseudopriestleyi FRX01
CGGTCCCCGGACCTTACCAAGGTCCGGGTTAGGGTGGGGTCCTCCGTCAGTGCGATCGCACGTCACAAGGAATCCGTGGGTGGAGAGTCATAGTGGCGATCGCATCCAGTGAGTGCATGACGTGGCGATCGCCACGTCATGAGGAGACCCCACCCTAACCCTCCCCTTGCCAAGGGGAGGGGACCGGAGGTGAAGTTAATAGTACGGCGAATCACCATAAACGTAAAAACCTACTCTTGTAAGATCTTGCGCCCCGTCTATCAAAGTGATAAAGATAAAGAGGGCCTGTGCATTGCGCCCCTACAAATATACATTGACAGGGCTAGGGGCGCAATGCTACAAATAAGTGGACATTGCCTACAGATAGCTTATCTAAATCAACTTTTTAGGAACCAAATAGGTAATCGCCAGAGGAAATAACCGGGGACTGGGTTGTGCAAATCGTTGGCGAACTGCTGTAGTTTCCCGTTCAATTTCTAGGGGAATTTCTGCTAACCGTCTTTGCAAACTCTGGATATCTCGGTCAAATTGATGGCGTTCGCCGTCACTTAAATCTAGCTTCAGTTTTAATTGCATAAACTCCGGTTCCGCTAACTCTTTCTCAATACTGGTTTTTAACTCCGTGAGAATCGCCGTGATATCGGCAACTTCATAATCACACCGTTCCTGCAATGCTTTTTCTAACGATGCAGTGCGATCGGCCATCCGATTTTCCAACTGTTTTAACAAGGAGTCTGCATAATTCGGCCAGAGTTCCACTAATTTTTGAATCAGGGTCTCAGGAACCGCTTCCGCTGTCGCTATTTCTATATATTCCTGAAGTTTCAACACCCCTAATTTTTTAAACTTCCCCTCTTGAATCACACCCCCCGCCACAATCATTTCCTCATGCAACCGTTGAGAGTCTCCGCCTAAAATCACTAACCGCCCATAAGCAACCACTACTGGAAATTCACTGGCATGAGAAGGCAAAACTTTCACCGTTACCCGATGTAAATTCTTATTACTTTCCCGAGACCAAACTTCCGCCCTCAATAGTCTCAAACACATCTGAACTAGGCGATGATTCAAATGAACCAATACCACATCATCCCGTCCCCTTGTCACATCTGGGTCAAAGGCAATGGGCCGAATTTCTCCGGTGTGGGGATGGGCTAAACCTGCCGTACAAGCAGCCCAACTTCCACTCAAGGCAGGCAAATAATAAAGGTTCGTAGTAACCTTTTCAGGGGTGAAATCTTGGGGATGACTCCTTAAGGAGTCACTACGAACAGGAATTAACGGCGCTTGTTGGGCAATTTCTAACCCAATTTTAACCACCGCTTCAATATTACCCGGAGTCAGTCTTAAATTGGTGCGAGTCTCCTCAAACTGCTCTTTTAATGCCTCAATTTGCTCCCGCACTTTCCGCTCAAATTTCAACATTTGGCGCACAGGTTCCGAGGTTTTTTCTGCAAATGCTGTATCTAAAATCACCCGTTGACCTAACATCGCTTCCTCGACTTGTTGAGCAATCACTGGCCCAACTTTCCCTAAATCTTCGCGAATATTGTTAATTTTTAAAGCCGCCCGCATCAAAAATTCTAAATCCCCCTCCAAATCCCCGGGACGAATGCCCGTGGTTGTTTGTTCTTGATAGCTTTTGCCGACAAAATGATAAATCATCACTTGGGGCGCTTTCTGTCCGTGGCGATCGATTCGACCATTGCGCTGTTCCATTCGGTTAGGATTCCAGGGGATTTCATAATGAATTAAATTTGCACAATGGTTTTGTAAATCTAACCCTTCCGATGCGGCATCGGTAGCCAATAAAATCCGCACATCCGATACATCTGGCCCTGCTTGAAATGCGGCTTTAATGCGTTCTCGGTCTTCGGAATTCATCCCCCCATAGAGGGTCATCAGGCGATCGCCTGACGCCAATCCTTCCCCCGCTAACAAGTCATGCAACCATTTTTGAGTCGCCCGATATTCGGTAAAAATAATCACCCGTTGGGTGGACCACTTGCCATTGGGTCGAATCTGAGTTCCAATCCAATTCAACAATTCCTGGGCTTTAGAATCCGGGCGACGGGAGGCAGTTTCGGCCCAAGTTTGTAGTTCATTGAGGATTTCCCGTTCCCGAGAAGTCAGTGTTCTAAATAACCGAGTTGTTGTCACGATCGCATCCTCGGTTGACTCCTCATATAAAGCATCATCGGCAAACTCTTCCTCCATTTCCTCTAACTGCCGTCGTAAAATTCCCGCATTCGTTTTTCCCAGATTCTGCCGACTCTGGCGCTGGGCACTTTCCAGGGAAATTTGATGCTGTTGTAAGGTACTTAAAAAAGCAGCAGGACAAGAAAATAACCGCTTTTTCAACAACTTCAAAACAAACTCTGTGGCATATAATTCTATTTTATCTTTTGCCTCTTTACGCCGTTTTATGGTATAATCATTTAATAACTGATTCGCGTGTTTTTCGGCCTCAGAATAATCCACCGGAATCGCGGCTAATTGCCGTTGTGCAAACCGAGGCGTGCCATCCCAGCGAGGCGGAAGTTCTCGCTTTAGACGCCGAACCATCACCAACTGTAACTGATTGCGGTCCGGTGTAATTCCTCGGGCAAATCGTTGGGAGTCGAGTAACTCTAATAAGGCGGTAAAACTTTCTAAATAGCCATTGTGAGGAGTAGCCGTCAGAAATAATTTATGCTCAAAATGCGGCACCAATAACCGAATCGCCGTGGTTCGTTGAGAATCCACCGCATAGCGACCCCCACCAGACGGGGCGATATTGTGCGCTTCATCCACAATCAGCAAATCAAAGCGCCGGGGATATACCGATTCTCCCTCAGCGGGTAAAGCTTCGCGCATCAACCGCAGGGGGCGATCGCGTTTCAGAAAATCAATTGAGGTAATCAAGCGGGGAAAATGCTGCCAGGGATTAATATGTAATCCTCTACTTCTACGCAATGTTCGCATCAAATCGCTGTTAACAATGCGGAAATCCAACCCAAATTTATCCCGCATTTGTTCTTGCCACTGCACCTGCAACGCCGAAGGACAGACAATCAAAATCCGTCGCGATCGCTGCCGCAAAATCAACTCCTGCGCCACCAACCCCGCCTCAATGGTTTTCCCCAATCCCACATCATCAGCAATTAACAGATTCACCCGAGGCATTTGAATCGCCCGAATCACCGGATCTAACTGGTAATCTTCAATATCAATCCCACTTCTAAACGGCGACTGCACTGAACGAACATCCGCACTAGAAGAAGCCCCCCACCGCACCGCATCTAAAAAGGCTGCCAATCGTTCGGGAGTATCGAATCCGCTAGGGTAGGGCAATTCCATTTTCTCATAGACGATCGCCCCGACTTCCAACTCCCAAATCACCTGCAATTCTTCCCCCAAGGCATCATCTTCTACCGAAGAGAGACTGACGAGATGCTGCGGGTTATGGAATGGCGATCGGACTCTATCTTGGGGAAGGGTAGAGGTATGAACCTCTGTCACCGCAAACCGGCGAGCTCGAACTTCTACAAGCTGTCCCGGTTCAGGAATAGCAGCGATCGCAGTGGCATGAGTCATCACAATTCGGCATCCAGGAAGAACCCTCTGATTTTATCACGGGTCAGGCTATAGTCTGCGATCGGCTTTTTATCCCCAGTCCAGAAACCGGTTTTTTTCCCTTTGAATCTCCACCCAAATTGGGCGTAAAAACCGGGTTTCTCAATTAAGAAACCCGGTTTCTGTCGTTTCTGAGTAACGGGGCTACCTGGCAGCCCAAATCAGAGAAATATCTCTGTATTTTCTAAACATTATATCGGCACTCAACAGGGTCATATCCTCCAGGGGGGCCTGAGCAATTAAGAGGCGATCAAAGGGATCTTTATGATATAATGGTAAAGCAGCGGCGCGTAACACATGACCTGCTTTAATTTCTAGAATTCGCATATCCAACAATGCTATGCGGCTATCAATGTAGGTATCAATGGGTTCTGGTAGCGGCAATTTTCCATTGGCTACTTTGATTGCTATTTCCCAGATACTTGCAACGGAAAAC
>NZ_JAFLQW010000111.1 GCF_017313335.1 Phormidium pseudopriestleyi FRX01
AAATCCTGATATACCTTGGAGGCGCGATCGCAGTCGCCATGAAAGCGCACCAGACTAAATTCCGTTTCCACTAAACCCGGTTCAATTTCCGTCACTCGCACCGGAGTCCCGATTAAATCCTGCTTCAAACCATCTGAAATCGCCCTTACTGCCGCTTTCGAGGCACAGTACACATTGCCGCCCGGATAGGCGACTCGACCGGCGATCGAGCCAATATTCACCACATGACCCCCTTGCCGTTCCACCATCCCGGGTACCACCGCCCGGGTCACATATAGCAATCCCTTGACATTGGTATCCAGCATTTCCTCCCAGTCGTCGATATTGCCTTCATGGAGTTTGGATAATCCCCGACTCAGACCCGCATTATTGACTAAAATATCAATCTGATTCCAAGGGTCCGGAAGATGGTTCAATGTGGCATCAACTGCTTGGCGATCGCAAACATCCAACCCCAAAACATGAGTCTGAATCTGATACTGTTGCGCCAGTTGAGTCCCTAACTCCTGTACCCGTTCCAAACGCCGCGCCGCCAAAATCAAATCTGCACCCGCCTGGGCCAAGAATTGGGCGCAAGCGGCCCCAATCCCACTACTCGCACCCGTAATCAACACAATTTTACCCTTGAGAGATACCATAATCCTTGCTATCAACTATTATCAATGGCCTGTTTAAAGGTATCAGAGAAATGGCGAGGCGGTACACCCACCATCAAAGCTGAATCATTTCTCAGGTGAATTTCCACATCACGCCGTCGAGAGGAAAAGGCATTCGCTTCAGCTAACAACCGAGGGGTGAGAAAATGTATCCGTTGATTGGCAGAACCGCGCCACCCTTGGTTATCGTTGAGTTCCGGCATATAAAGTCCATCAATTAACACATCAATTTGCGACAATACCCGGGCGATCGCCGGGTCGGACTTGGCCTGTAACTGTTCTAAGGTAAACCCGGTATAGCAGATAATCGAACAATCCACCTCTGCCAAAAGTTCAAATAATTCACTAAGTGCCTGCGCCTGTAACATCGGTTCTCCCCCGGAAACCGTTAATCCTTCCATCCCGGCAACCGATAAAATTGTTTCCGCCAACCGTCGCGGTTCCACCCAAGTGCCCGATACCTGGGGAATCCACTCCGGAGAGATACAACCGGAACAGTTAAAACAACAGCCTTGCACCCAAATCGCAAACCGCTGACCCGGACCGAGAGTGCGGGTGATGGGACAAAGTTCGGCGAGGTTCAGTAACGTCATCGTTGCGGAGTGGGGGGTAGGGTGGATTGTCAAGAGTAACCAATTCCCGTATTTTTGGGAGGAAACTCAACGGGGACAACATCATGGCAATTTATTTAGATTCAGCGATCGCATCCGAAGCAGAAGTGGCCCAAAAGATGGGCTGGGTGAAAGGAATCACCACCAATCCGACCTTATTGGCAACCAGTGAGTTATCTCCGGAAGATACCTTGAAAAAATTGGTTACCCTCACATCGGGACCATTATTTTACCAGCTTATGGCGTCCGATTTTCAGGGAATGGTCAGGGAAGGCCAAAAAGCGCGGGAGATTATTGGCGATCGCACTATTTTAAAAGTTCCAGCCACGCGAGTCGGGTTTGAAGTCGTCGCGCATCTATCTACAGACATACCTTGTTCCGTCACCGCCATTTATAGTGCTGCTCAAGCTGCCGTCGCCAGGGAAGCAGGGGCAAAAATGGCGATCGCCTATGTTAACCGCGCCACCCGATTATTAGGGGATGGGATTGCCTTAGTGCGATCGATGGCAGATATTTTACAAGGCAGCGACGTAGAAATTCTCGCCGCCAGTATTAAATCCCCAGAAGAAGCCGCCGCCTCCTTACAAGCCGGGGCGCATCATTTAACATTACCACTCGCCATGTTGAGAGCAATTTCCTCCCATGAACTCTCGCAACAAACCGTAGAAGAATTCAATCAAAAAGGGATAGGTTTAAGTTTGTCATAACCAGAGTAAAAACTGGTATATAATATTAGGAGTGCGAGCGAAAGGCTGGTTTTAAAATTAGCAAATTAGACCCTCGCACTCCAGTTTTCAATATCAGGGATACCCACAATCAAAAAGAAACATGACCCGAACTGCTCATGACCAATTTGCTAAACAATATTTAGAGGAGTTATTAGCCTATCTGGGACAAGTCCAAACCAGTCGCGATGTTCCCAGCGAAGTGCGACAAATTGACGTTTATTTCGTCCCAGCCGCCACCCCCGCCACTGCGCCGGAAAACCTGGGAGTTTTGGGACAAATGGCAAGCACAACCGGCTTATTTGAAGTGTTTAGAAACCCTCCCACCCCAGTAGAGATTAGGACCTGCAAACTCAAACTCTACTCCCTGCAAGGGGACCTATTGCGACAAGCGCGACGGGAAAAGAAGTCCCTAGGTGAATCCGACTTACCGCGACTGTGGGTATTGTCCCCCTCCTGTTCCGAACGACTGGTGAACGGATTTGGAGCACAACTCGATGAGTCAGGGAACTGGATACCCGGGATTTATTTTATGCCAGAATTTGAGAAGACAGCATTGGTGGCGATCGACCAACTCCCCGCCAGCCTCAATACCCTCTGGTTGCGAGTCTTAGGAAGAGGGGCCACCCAACAACAAGCCGTCAATGAGTTACTGAGTCTACCCCAGGGACATCCATTCCGGCGCAACCTGTTAGAAATTCTATCAAACTGGCGCGTCAACGTACAACTCAGACAAAATCCAAATGAAGAAAATCGGGAGTTAATTATGAACTTATCACCAGCTTATCTACAGTTGCGAGAAGAAGCAGTACAGGAAGGCGTCCAACTGGAACGTAAGGAAATGCTTGAAGACATGCTCAGGTTTCGATTTGGTACGATTGATGAGGAACTAGCTTCAATTATCGAAACCTTATTACAGTTACCTCGTCAAGAGTTAACCCCAGCGGTATTCAACCTTTCTCGGGAAGATTTACTGCAACGCTTTAGCCGGTCATAGTAACCTAATATTGAGTGGCATTAACTTTACCACTCAATATTAAGTTGTAAAAATCATTCCCCAAATTAATCTTGTATGGGAGTTAATTATGAACTTATCACCAGCTTATCTACAGTGGCGAGAAGAAGCAATCCAACAAGGCTTCCAACAAGGCTTCCAACAAGGCTTCCAACAAGGCTTTGAAGTAGGATTGCAACTAGGCATACAACAAGAACGGAAGCAATGGTTTAAAGAAATCCTAAAATTTAGATTTGGTTCAATTGATGAAGAACTCACTTCCCTTATCGAGGCATTATTGCAGTTACCCCGTGAAGAATTTATTCCGGTGTTATTAACCCTTTCGCGGGAAGAGTTGCTGCAACGCTTTGGCCGTTCCGAGAAACCTTGATTGGCGTGACCTACATTGAGTCTATCAGATGGAGATGACCAGGAGGAAATTATGGGATTTTCAAAATAATATTTGCGTGAAAAAGAAGAATTGTTCAAACAAGGTTTTATCGAAGGCTTTACGAAAAGTTTTTACGATAATTTTAAGCAGGATACTCAACTAATTATCCAATTAGAACGAGCAAAAATGATTAAAAGTATTGTAAGCTTTCGATTTGGGACTATGGTTGATGCAGAATTTAGCTCAATTATCTTAGCCTTATTGCAGTTAACCCATGAAGAGTTAACCCAGGTATTATTAACCCTTTCGCGGGAAGAGTTGCTGCAACGCTTTGGCCACTCCGAGAAACCTTTGTCTTAATCAAGCATAACCTACGCTTTCTTTGAAGAGAAAAACCCCATCTGTAGGGGCGATTCGAGAATCGCCCGAAAAAGGATGACTAATCCATAACCTTTCGTCTCGCCGCTTTAATCTGCCCCCGCTTCGTTTTGCTGTCAAGACGCTTGCGCTGAGAACTGCGAGTGGGTTTGCTTTTAAAGCGCTTTTTAGGCACAGCAACGGCACTTTTAATCAGTTCTTGCAACCGCATCATGGCTTCCTGGCGGTTTTCTAACTGACTGCGCGATTCTTGAGCTTTGATAATAATTACCCCCTCTTGGGTAATCCGATGATCGCTGAGAGTCAATAGGCGATTTTTGTAACGTTCTGGTAGGGAGGATGCTTTGATATCAAAACGTAGATGAATCGCGGTTGCCACCTTATTGACATTTTGCCCTCCTGCCCCTTGAGAACGAACCGCACTAATGTTAATTTCGTTTTCCAGGATACTGACGGTGTTAGAAATTTTTAGCATAATTTATGAATAAAATGAGAACTTCATCGGGTTGTGTTCAGCAACTTGTTAGAGAATTGGCAGCCGATCGCCATTCTATTATAAATCACCCGGGAATCTGCGAGTTAACGAAAATGCCTGCTCAAAATAGATCAGGAATTGCGAAAAATCTCCACCCTACCCCACTGCTTGTAGTAAAATGGTAAATTAATTCATAAATTTATAATCCCAACTCATCATCAATTCACTATGACTAAACCACTTGAAGGCAAAGTTACGGTTGTCACTGGGGCAACCCGGGGCCTGGGTAAAGGCATCGCCATCGGACTGGGGGAAGCGGGGGCGACGGTGTATATCACCGGGCGGAGTCTGGACCCCGCGACTGGAGAGGGGCAACTTTCCGGGAGTCTGAAAGAGACGGAAGCGGCAGTGGAAGCGGCAGGAGGGCTATGTATTCCGGTTCAGGTGGACCACAGTGATGATGCCCAAGTGCGATCGCTATTTGACCGGATTCAAGCTGATTTCGGCCAGCTTGACCTGTTGGTGAACAATGTATATGCTGGGGTTCAAACCATCATGAATGCTCAGGGTCGGCCATTTTGGGAGAGTGAACCCAGTTTTTGGGATGCCTGTAACAACGTGGGCCTCCGCAGTCACTATGTGACCAGTGTGTTGGCGGCGCGCATGATGACCCCGCGTCAACAGGGGCTAATTTGTACGATTTCCTCTTGGGGAGGGCTGTCTTATATTTTCGGAGTGCCTTATGGGGTGGGGAAATCCGGTTGCGATCGCCTCGCAGCAGATATGGCGGTGGAGCTCAAACCCTATAATGTCACCTCCCTCTCCATTTGGCCGGGGATTGTGGGAACGGAACAAATGTCCAGTATGGTGGATCAAATGGCGGCAAGTGAGACGGGCGATCGCCAATTTTCTGGATTCCGAGAACGGTACAACTGGGAAACGCCCCTATTGACGGGACGGGCGATCGCCGCTTTAGCTGCTGACCCCACAGTGATGCAGCATACCGGACGGGTACAGATTGTGGCAGAATTGGCACAACGCTACGGACTGGTAGACGAAGATGGCAC
>NZ_JAFLQW010000282.1 GCF_017313335.1 Phormidium pseudopriestleyi FRX01
AGTTTTGAGAAAGAAACCCGGTTTCTGGCAGCACTCAAGGGTCCGCCCTGACTGGATATTGCCAAGCTGTAATCGCCCCCTTCCCCGGCCAAAAAACTTTTTTAAAAAAGGGGTTGACAAATCCAAAAGCATCATGCAAGATATAAAAGGCTCAAGGAAAGGGACTGTAGTTCAATTGGTTAGAGCACCGCCCTGTCACGGCGGAAGTTGCGGGTTCGAGCCCCGTCAGTCCCGTTTAAAATATAAATCAGGTTACGCGCCGTGTTTTCCTAATAATAGGGGACACGGCGTGTCTCCTTGCAAACGAAGTTAATTAGAGAAAATAATTGTGACTGTTCGCGTGAGAATAGCTCCTAGTCCGACTGGGAACTTACATATTGGAACAGCCAGAACGGCTGTGTTTAACTGGTTATTTGCCCGCCATCAGGGGGGCCAGTTCATTTTGCGGGTCGAAGATACTGACGAAGAGCGATCGCGCCCTGAGTTCACCCAAAATATCCTGGATGGACTCACCTGGTTGGGTTTGAACTGGGATGCAGGGCCAGTTTTTCAGTCCAAGCGTCTCGACCTCTACCGGGAACGAGTCAAAACTCTCATTGACAAGGGTCTTGCCTATCGGTGTTACACCACCTCCGAAGAACTCGACGAAATCAGAGAAGGCCAAAAAGCGCGGAATGAAGCCCCCCGCTACGATAATCGTCACCGCAATCTGACGGTGGATGAAATCGCCAAATTTGAAGCGGAAGGACGGCCCTCGGTGATTCGGTTCAAAATCGAAGACGATCGCCAGATTGTCTGGAATGACTTGGTACGCGGTGAAGTTTCCTGGCGGGGAAGCGACCTCGGCGGAGATATGGTGATCGCCCGGGGTTCCAGTGGGACCGGAATCGGTATGCCACTCTACAACCTCGCCGTTGTCGTCGATGACATTGACATGAGAATCACCCAGGTGATTCGAGGTGAAGACCATATTGCCAATACCGCCAAACAAATTCTGCTTTACGAAGCATTTGGCGTCGCGGTCCCAGAATTTGCCCATACGCCGCTGATTTTGGATGTTTCCGGCAAAAAACTCTCAAAACGAGATAACGTGACCGGCATTTCAGAATTTCAGGCAATGGGATTCCTCCCCGAAGCCTTGGTCAACTATATGACCTTGCTGGGTTGGTCCTCGCCGGATAATCAGGAACTATTTACCCTGGATGAAGCGGCCCAGAAGTTTAGCTTCGATCGCGTGAATAAAGCCGGGGCCAAATTTGACTGGGATAAACTGGATTGGATTAATAGCCAATACCTGCACCAAATGTCCCCCGAAAAACTCACTGAGAAACTAATTCCAGTGTGGCAACAAGCGGGATATCCTGTTGATCCGGAGGGCAACCGTCCTTGGTTGGAACAACTATCGGCATTAATTGGTCCGAGTTTAACTCGCTTGACTGATGCGGTGGAACTCAGTCGGATGTTCTTTGTTGATGAGGTAGAACTCAGCGACGAAGCAGCAGCCGAATTGGAAAAAGAGGGAGCCTCCCAGGTTCTCGAAGCGGTAATCGGACATTTAAAAAGTCACGAAAGCCTGACAGCAGCAGATGCCCAAGACATCATTAAACAGGTCACGAAACAGCTCAATGTTAAAAAAGGGCTAGTAATGCGATCGCTGCGAGCCGGATTAACTGGCGAACTGCACGGTCCTGACCTGATACAATCTTGGGTATTACTTTATCAGCGGGAGCTGGACAAAACGCGCCTGCACAAAGTCTTAAAGGTTGACGAACAAGAGGGTAGTACCTTGACTCAAAATCCTGAACCAGAAACACCCCAAGATCAGATTGTGGCAGAAATTCCTACTTCAAAACCCCCTGTAGACGAAATTCCGGAACCCCCGACTGTCCCCGTGGTGACCACGGGAATCCCTGATGCCGGGGCTACGAATGACCAGTTAGAGCGGATTGGCAAACAAGTTCGCGAAATCCTCTCTTATCTCCCGGATTACGTGACTGGGTTTGTTAAAGACAACCAAAAACCCTTAACCACCGTTGGTTTACTGATTGCGGCTTTGGTGTCTCTGAGAGTATTGGTTGCTGTCTTGGAAGTGCTCAACGGCATTCCCCTAGTACAGCCGACCTTTGAAATCGTGGGTATGGCTTACTCTGGCTGGTTTATTTATCGGTATTTACTCAGTGCAGCGACTCGCCAAGAGTTGTCGGCCAAAGTTGAGGAAATCAAAGAACAAATTACCGGGAACCATTCCCCTAAACCCTAGGCAATTGGACTGTCGGTTGAGGGTCCCAGCCGTGTCCTGACCCGTCCTCAGACTGTTCCCCGGTTCTATTTTGCCTTGTGCATTCCGCGTTTCGTTCCACACACTCCTTTGAGGATGCGGGCCGTTCTAGGGTGATTCGCGAATCACCTCTACATTTAGAGGAAGGGGAACAGTCTGGGGGACGTTTAAAAAAATCCGATTGATACATGATTCTAAGATGGGCGCATTCCGGTGCGCCCATTTTTACTGTCTGGAGCAATTGTAGCAATTGTAGCAATTGTAGGGTGGGCACTGCCCACCTGCACTTCAAGGTGGGCAGTGCCCACCCTACAATTGCTC
>NZ_JAFLQW010000044.1 GCF_017313335.1 Phormidium pseudopriestleyi FRX01
AGTGGCAGTCAAGTGGAAAGCGTGTGAAGCGTGGATTGTTTAGAACTGGAACGTTTGGATATATTAATGCGGACTGTAATAGCGCTGCCAATATCCTTCGCAAACTAAACGTAAAGGGAAAGTTCAAATTAGATTTGAGCGGACTTATTAGAGGCGTTTTGACAGCGCCCATTAGAATTAGGCTTTGGTCTAAGGCTATGCAAGAATCCCCGTGTCTTTAGACCGGGGAGTGTCAAGGACGCAACGGCATCGGTTATGCCACCTTTACGCAAGTTGCCAATCAGCAAACCGTCAAAACTCTCCCCATCGATGGCATGATGCCCGATCATCCCAATTATCCCTTGCAGCGCATCTTATCTTACGCCTATCAGCAGCCTCCCAACCCAGCAGTCCAAGCCTTTTTAGGCTATGCTACCTCCCTCCGAGGACAGCAGGCCATGCTGTCTGGCAGCAATTAATTGTTACAACAAACCCGGATAACGGCTAAAGCCATTACTACAAACATCGGATCACTTCAGTGAATGCTTCGATCTTCCTAGCAACGACTTTGGTTGTTTTTTTAGGTTCGGTGTCCCGACTTCAGTTTAAAAAACGCGACCCTCACTAAATCCATTTTGGATATAGTGTTGAGTCGCGACCACTAAATCATTACCAAACGCCGACTTTAAATCCTCATAAGTATTCAGGTAACTCACTGGATTAAACAGATTGGTAACTCGCCCTTCCGAAGCACCAAATACAACATAATGCTCCGTGGCTACCTCTGGATTAAACCCAATCACCTGAATCAAATCCTCATAATAAGCCAGATATCGCACTTCATCAAACGTATCCAACCCTCGATTTTCTGCAATTCCAAACATCTCATAATGTTGAGATGCAGCGGCCAAATTATAGCCAAATGCAGCAATTAAATCCGGATGAGAAGCCAAATATTGAGCGGGTTTAAATTCAGTTTGTCCAGTAATCGTGTCTCGGAAAATAGAAGTGGGTACGGTTGCCAACCCTTGTACATTTATGCCCGCATTCCCCCCAATCGTCCCTAAACTCGTAGCTTGACCATTGGTCAGGTCAATCGAATAGAGCATGGAGTTAGAAACGGCAAAAGCCGCATTCTCCCCGGCCATCCCTGAAACAATATCAAACCCTGCCAAATTGTTAAAATCTACCCCTAAATTTCCAATGGTAACCAGAGTGCCATCATTAGGGGGATTTTGTAGTAACAGTGTATTCAGTTGTGTATCGATATTGTAGAGTTGGGTTGAAGTCGTTCCGGCAAAGTAATTGGTATAACCCGAGGTTTGTATACCACAATCTTTTGTCAGGATTTGGCTGGTAATTACCAATTTTAGGGCTTGGGGAGACCGCAAAATGGGAACCATGCCAACGGGCAATTTACATTCACGAAGCCCTGAGAAAATGCGGTGTCTCCGTCCTTTCTGAGGTATTTTAGGGCATCAAGTTCCTGATCCTGATCAACTCAGCCTCAGTTTTTCAGTGCGCGGGCTGAGGTTTCAAATTTAACGCGATCGCAGACAAATTGTCCCTTATATTATCTCTTATAAGTGAGAAATTCGTTGATTTTAGTGATTCAAATTGGCTCAGTTAAGTAGCTATTGAGGTACAAAAAGCGAAGTTATGGGGCCAGTTCAGTAGCGATTAAAAGCTGGGTTTCTTTACCAAATTTCTGCCAATATAGAGGTAATATGAGCCAGAAAACCGTTTTCTTGTCCCTTAGATTTAATCCTGTACCGATGGTGCTATTGACCCTAAAAAATATAGAATCAAAAAGTTTTCACCTAATTTTAGCCGCCTGACTCAGAGATTTCAGCCTCAAATAGTTGTTGTAACCAGGCCACAAAACGCTGGGCGATCGCCGACTCCCTCTGCAAAACCCGCGCCGTAATTGCCTGTCCCATCGGCATTCCTGGAGTCTCCTGCCATGCTAACCAGGTATGAATCAGCGCCTTTGCACGATGAATTTCTCCATATCGGTTCAGTCCCTCTCCTTCAATTTCTCTTAAAATCTCTTCCGCTTTCGGACGCAAATTATCATCTCCTGGCATCAACAACGCCACAAAATCCTCTAACATTCCCGGCAGTTGATTATTCGGCATCACCCACACTCCCACCCGCTTCAAATACGGATCTGCCGGTTGATAAACCCACCCCTCTACCCGTGGCGAATCGAGGATATCTGCCTTGGGATAACCGCTGGTAATTAATCTATCTCTAATCGATTGCCATCGCGCTGCTAAATCTTGATCCGCATCCACCACGATTCCCAAAGTTTGTAACTTTCGTTCATCCAATAATGCAGGGAAGGCAGCCAAAAGAGACTCAATTCCTTCCGTTTTACCGGGTGGCACTTCCACCGTAAAAGTTTCTGAGAGTTGATATTGTTCGCATAAGGCCCAAATAACGTGCCGGTCATTTTTTCCTTCCACCAGTAGCTGTTGATAATTGGTGGGTTTTTTCGGGTTATTCACCATCATCTTACCTCAATTCCGTAATACACTGCCTTTTTTAAGTGTTCGGCTGGATAATCAATAGCACGAATTAATTCACCCCGCCAATCCAGGCGGAATAATTTCCCTAAATCACTCTCTTTAGTTTCACTTAACGCTGCCGCAAAACCCCTCACACAATCCCAACTGTGAGTGGTGGCAAAAATCTGAATATTCAATTCTTGGGCAATTTCTAGGAGTAAACTCCACATCTCTGCCTGAACATCATAATACAATCCGCTTTCGATTTCATCGACTAACAAAATTCCATTTTCAACAGTCACCGCAGCCATGACTAGATTTAACATTTGTTTCATTCCCTCTCCCATGCTACCCAAGGTAACGGGATGCTCTCGTCCTCGTAGTTTGATGAGAATTCCACTGGCAGTGGTTGTCCCTCCAATAAAACTAAATCGTTCAATATCCGGTTCTAAGATTTGCAATGCTTTGATGACTAAATCTTCTTTTGGAGTGAGGGTAATCTCATTCCACATTTCGACTAGGGTAGCCAATTTGAGCCGTTCGAGGGTCATTAAAACACTGGGTCGGGACTGGGAAGGAGGAGGACCAGAACGAGTTAACCCCCGGAAATAGCTGGAAGTTATTCCCTTGGCGTTGACTTCAGTTGCGTGATAAATTGTTTGCTTTTCTTGGGTGTGGGATACCAATAGATTATAATTATTTATGCGAATTCCTCTAGTCATGAACTCAGGCAAGTTTAATCCCTCGATATATTCGGGAGTAGGATAGGGTTCTAGTGAAAAGGATTGGAAATCATCGCTTTTTGATTCAATGCACAGGGTGGCTTCACTTGTAAATATTTCATGGTAAAATAAAGGTTTAATTTGATACAGTATCTCTAGATCATCATCCCAGCGGTCGGGAAGTAGGAGGCTCTGACCTCTCGGACTTAGAACCTGATCAAAAACTTCGTTAAGATTATGCGGATTCACTAACAAATGAATTGCTTCTAATAAGCTGGTTTTGCCACTATTGTTCGGACCCACTAGCAGGTTGACTCGTGCTAGTCCGTCCATTTGAAAGTCTTTGAACATTCGATAATTTTTTAGGCTGATATCGCGTAACATAACGACCTCTGAGTTGTTGATGTTCTTCTATTCTAGTTTAGGAACCGATCGCCGATTCGATCGCCCCTTCTGCATCATGAACGATCGCCCGTAACTCCTCCAACATCGGCTGATCCACCCCTTCCCACAATCCGCGCTGATTCGCCTCTAACAACCGTTCCGCCATATCCCTCAACGCCCAAGGATTCTTATGATGGATAAACTCCCGCACTTTGTCATCCAACAAATATGCCTTTGCCACGCCCTCATACATAAAATCCTTGACACAATGTGCCGTGGCATCGTAAGCAAACAAATAATCTACCGTAGCGGCCATTTCAAACGCCCCTTTATACCCGTGGCGCATCACGCCCTCAATCCATTTCGGATTCACCACTCGCGATCGATACACTCGGTCAATTTCCTCCTCTAACCGGCGAATCTTGGGCTTTTCGGGCAGGGAATGGTCGCCGAAATATGCTACCGCATCAGTGCCTCGCACCGCCCGTACTGCCGCTAATAAACCGCCTTGGAACTGATAATAATCATCAGAATCGAGTAAATCATGTTCCCGATTATCTTGATTATGTAAGACAATCTGCATCTGCCCTAACCGTTGCTCAAACGCTTCTGGGGCGGAATGTCCATTTCCCATTCCTGTATAAGCGTAACTACTCCAGTTAATATACGCCCGGGCCAAATCCGCGTCATCCGTCCAGTTTTGCCCTTCGATTAATCCTTGTAATCCCGCCCCATAAGCGCCCGGTTTTGACCCGAAGACTCGATACCGCGATCGCCGGTTTGCCTGTTCCGGAGTCAACCCCAACCCTTGCCATGTCTGCGTTTCTACCTGCACTTGCGCCGCCAAGGGATTATCCATTGCCGGTTCCTCCAAACTCGCGACTGCTTCCACCGCGCGATCGAACAAATCGATCAAGTTGGGAAAGGCATCCCGGAAAAATCCCGACACTCTCAATGTGACATCGACGCGGGGACGCCCCAAAACCCGGACGGGCAGAATTTCAAAATCGACCACGCGCCGGGAGGGTCCATCCCAGACTGGGCGCACCCCTAGCAAGGCGAGGGCCTCGGCAATGTCATCGCCGCCCGTTCGCATGGTGGAGGTCCCCCAAACGGATAATCCCAGGGTTTGCGGATATTCCCCATTTTCCTGAGTGTAGCGCTCGATCGCCTCTTCGGCGGCCCTCCGTCCAATATCCCAAGCAGTTTCTGTGGGAATTGCCCGAATATCTACGGAGTAAAAATTGCGTCCTGTTGGCAACACTTCGGGACGCCCTCGGGTGGGTGCACCGGATGGCCCACTCTTGATATATCGTCCCTCTAATCCGCGCAACAATTGAGTGATTTCTTCAGAAGTTCTTTGCAATGCCGGAAGTAAACAATCCCGAATCCAATTTAATTCTTTTGCCGTGGCGGTGTCGGGTTTGGGGAGAATTGTTTCTCCCGTTGGGTCGATAATTTGGGTGACGAATTCGGCTGCTTCTTCTTCTAAGGAGGCGATCGCATCTCCAATGGTGTGCCGGGAAGAATTTGCAGTCAATTCCGGCAAAAATTCCGCCGGATTGCTGGTGAGAGGGTCAAAGGAATGTCCTTGATCCGCTGCTAAAGCGCGGGTGATTCCGAGGCGACTGCCCCCCGGATGTCTGGCGATCGCCACAATCAAATCCACCAGTTGCCGCCCTTGGGGACATTTCCCAAAAATATGTAGTCCATCTCGGATTTGCGCTTCTTTTAATTCACACAAATATCCATCTAAATTAGCGATTAAGGCTGTAAATTCAGGGTCAGATTTCGTGAAATCAGAGGAATTAGTCCAAGATGAACTTTGGTCTAAATGTTGGTCTTCTACCAGTTGAATCAGGCGACTACGAATTGGTTTTAAGCGCACCGGGTCCAAACTTTGGGCTTCATAATATTCATCAATTAACCCTTCGAGTTGTTGTAGGGGACCGTATAATTCCGCCCGGGTCATGGGAGGGGTTAAATGGTCGATAATCACCGCTTGCGATCGCCGCTTGGCTTGTGACCCTTCTCCGGGGTCATTGACAATAAAGGGATAAAAATGCGGCATCGGTCCCAGGGCAACTTCTGGGTAACAATTTTCCGATAAGGCGATACTTTTTCCCGGTAACCATTCTAAATTGCCATGTTTGCCTACATGAGTAATCGCCTGTGCACCGAAGCATTCTCGAATCCAATAATAATAAGCTAGATATTCATGAGTCGGTTCTAAATCCGGGGCGTGATAGTTCAAACTGGGGTCGATGTCGTACCCCCGGGACGGTTGAATTCCGATAAAAATATTGCCCAATTGAATCCCGGGAATGGGGAAGGATTGGGTTTCCAAAGTAAGACGATCGCCTGGGGTTTTTCCCCCCCAGCGATTCTCAATTCCTTGGCGAACAGGTTCTGGCAAGGAATTAAAATAGCTTTGATAGTCTTTCCCTGGCAAGACTTGGCGAATCATTCGCAATCCTTCCCCTTCCGGGTCGTTGGTGACTCCGGCAGTGAGGAGGCGAATCAATTCCTCCCCAGTGGTGGGGATATTTTCGACCCAATACCCGGCATTTTGGAGGGCGTTGAGGATTTCGATACAACTTGCGGGGGTATCGAGACCCACCCCATTGGCGAGGCGTCCGTCTCGGTTGGGATAATTCGCCAAAATTAAGGCAATTTTGCGCTGACTGGGGGGAGTTTGCCGGAGTTTGATCCAGTTGGCAGCGAGATCGGTCACGAAATTAATGCGATCGCCCAGGGGTTCATACATCACCACTGGGGTTTCCAGTTTTACATGATTTTCTTGTACCGTCTTAAACGACACCACCCGAGTAATAATTCGGCCATCCACTTCCGGAAGGGCAACATTCATCGCCATATCGCGAGGGGAGAGTCCCTGAAATCCTGATTCCCACTGTTGGAGAGTTCCGCCACTGAAAATTACTTGCAAGACGGGGACATCCAGGGTTTCCCAGAATTCTAGGTCGGTGGTGGGAGAGTCTTGGGTAGAGGGTAAAGTCTGGGCAGCTTGACCGATCGCGAACCCTGTGGTATTTAATATTATCTGCACGGTTTCAGTGTGAGGGGGTTGCAGATAGGTCAACAGTTCAGCTTGGACATCTTTATCGCGTAAAGAAGAGACAAATACCGGCACCGGGTCTAAGTGGCGATCGCGCAAACCTTGACAAAGTGCATCAATCGGGGCAGTATTTCCAGCCAAGTAATGAGCGCGATAAAAGAGAATCCCTACCCTGGGAAATGAGGGGGATAATTGAGAAGAATTGAGACCCGATTTAGAATTAACCGATCGCGTTGGATTGAGGCTTGATTCTTCTGGGCTGAACGGTTCATTTCCAAGTTCAAACCTTGCGGATTTCCAAGGATAAAGTCCAACCCGAGGGATTGGCATGGGTGGGGCTGGATTGTAATCTCTTTTTAAGCAAACCTGGGCGATAAATTGGAGCCCATTGACTAGATTATCGACACCGCCTTCGGTAAAATATTGCCAGACTTGGTTAACCAAACCCAAGGGAACCGAGGAATGACCGATTAAATCGGGGTCACCGGCATCATCGCCGGGAATCACAATCAGGTGAGCACCTGTATTTTGCACCGTTTCTCGAACGACTTCCAACCCATAGGACCAATAAGCACGCCCTCCCAGCAATCTCAAGACAATCACCTGTGCCTCGGAGAGGACCTCCATTGCATAAGTATCGATACTGAGTTGCTGTTGCAGTTGCAGCAGATTGACCACCCGCAAATCGGGAAAGTCGGGCGGGAGTTGGGAGATTGCCTGGGCGATCGCTTGAATATCCGTATCCGCCGCCGTCACGATCGCGATGGGTGCCGGAGTTTGGGAGACCAAAATCACCCCCTCCTCCTGCGGATTCCAACCCCCGGGTGTAGCAGCTAGACGATGCATGAGAGTCTCCTGAAGCGATCCAAGTACAATGGCACAGTTCTCCATCATACCAAACCCCAGGGCAGACCCAACCTAAAAACTTCTAGGGCGTCAGTACAGAAGTCGGAAGACTATCGGATTTCTTGACAAAATTTCTGCTGACGTTGCAGCGAATCTGAGCCAGAAACTGGCTTTCTTGTCCTATCTATCTCATCCGAATCCCGATGTCCTAGAGGGATTCATCCATTGATCCCGAATAAATT
Source organism: Phormidium pseudopriestleyi FRX01 (assembly GCF_017313335.1). Classification (GTDB taxonomy): domain Bacteria; phylum Cyanobacteriota; class Cyanobacteriia; order Cyanobacteriales; family Laspinemataceae; genus Laspinema; species Laspinema pseudopriestleyi. Next base: position 7,760 of record NZ_JAFLQW010000044.1, read on the forward strand.
CAGGATAAAGTTTCTGCCAATTTTTCTTAAGATAGAGATAACTCTATGTTTATTAGTCCGAAAAAATACTGATATGGATTAAAAGTCAAACGGTCCCCTATCCTATAGCAATCCTAAATTATTTATGACATCTTCAGATCCCCTCTCCCCCTTTGGGCCGCCGACGGTTGGGGGTGAGGGCATTCCACAACTGATAAAGGATCTGCTATAGCTCTATTTTCTAAAGAAAAGGTGAAGACTACAAAAAAACCAGAATTTCTGACCCAAAACTGGAAAAATCACCCTACTATAGCTAATAAGCCAGTGAGTAGAGATTTATTCAACTTGTTTCTAGAAATCCGAAGTGCAGCAGCTTTAGGGCAAGCTCCACTGAGTAATTCTAAAACAATAGAAATCGGGGATTGTTTGAGGGAATGGTCAAGGACGAGCATTTCCCCCGGAAAATTCCCCCATCGCATTCAGCTTTTGCCAATAGGCGCTTAAAATATGCCGACCTTAGAAGTCTCACGAAGAACTTTATCCCATAACACCTTTGAGCAGTTGCGCCAGTTGTTACAGCAACAGGGGAAACGCCCGGGGTCAGTGGTGCTGACTGAATCGGTACTCGGTACCGAAGAAATTCCTTCTGATGACCCTTGGCAATGGTTTACTCTAGTCCTGTCGGAGGACTTTAGAGTTTTGCTGTTGGGGGGACCTGCCGAGGGGACAAATTCCGATCGCGAGGATGGCATCGGGACTCTCCCCCCAGAGTTTGAAGGGCGATCGCCCCGGGTTGAAGTTGCTTTAACCTTTGAACCCTCACAGGTGGCTGCATTTTTAGCCACTTTGGCGCAGTCGCCCCTCGTCAATCTTGATCACGACGAACTCCAACGCAACCATTACAGCCTACAACCGAATAATCCCCAACTCGTAAGCGAATTTACCCTCTCGGCGATCGCCTTGCTAACTGCCGAAAATTTTCACCCCACTGCCAGTTATGCCTCCGATAGTTGCGTCTCCATCTGTCAACCTGTAGAAAATGCCCTACACCATCAAATCGAACAAGAGCGACTCTTAAATCAAGTCACCACCCAGATTCGTCAGAGTCTGGAATTGCCCACCATCTTGTCTACTGCCGTGGAACAGGTGCGTCGTTTCCTCCTAGTAGACCGATTGGCTATTTTTCAATTTAACCCACCCAATAAAGCCAGAATCGTAGACACCGGCAATGGCAAACCCTCCCCTAAAACCCCGGGTGAACCCTTCCAGCTTTGGGACGAAATCGAGACCGTCTTAGACAATTTAGAGGGGGATAATTCTAAATTTTATCCCCAAAAATTATCCTTGCAAGAACCACCAGAAATCGGAGCGATTACTTACGAATCCAGAGCTTATGATGATATTCCCTCCCTCCTGAGAGTTCAAAAAGAAACAAGTTCTTTTCTGCCCGGGACCGAATTTATAGAAAATTATCATCAAGGTTTTATTCAAGCGATCGCCGACACTTCAACCGCCTATACTTTATCCCCAAGCTATTTGAAAATGCTGCGGGATAATCAAATTAAGGCCCAATTAATTGTCCCGATAGTTGTTCAGGATAACCCTTGGGGATTATTAATTGCCCATCAATGTTTTGAAACGCGATTTTGGCTCCCCAGTGAACAAGACTTTCTTAAACATATTGCCGAACATTTAGCCTTAGCCATTCACCAAGCCGAACTTTACGCTCAAGTCACTCGGCAAAAAAAAACATTAGAAGAACGAGTCATCGAACGCACTCATGACCTCCATGATGCCCTAGTCGCCGCCGAATCAGCCAATCGTGCCAAAAGCGAATTTTTGGCAACCATGAGCCACGAATTGCGAACGCCTTTAACCTGTGTAATTGGGATGTCTTCTACCCTATTGCGCTGGTCCTTTGGACAAATGAGTACCAAACAGCAGGAATATCTCAAAACCATTCATGACAGTGGCGAACACCTCCTCGAACTGATTAATGACATCCTGGACTTGTCTCAGTTAGAAGCAGGGAAAGCCATTTTAAAAATCACAGAATTTTCCTTGACTAAACTTGCCCACCAGTGCTTGCAAAGCGTCGCCCCCAAAGCAGTAGAAGCCGGATTAGAACTAGAAATGACTCTGGGCTTAGACGGTCAAAAAAACGACCTTTGGACCGCCGATCGCCGCCGAGTGCAGCAAATTATCTTAAACCTGTTGAACAATGCTATTAAATTTACGCCCAACGGAGGAATGGTTACCCTGCGAGTTTGGAGTGAGCGTAAAAATGTGGTCTTCCAAGTGGAAGATACCGGCGTAGGAATTCCCGAAGACCAACAATCCCTACTCTTTAAAAATTTTCAACAATTGGATACCTCCTACCGTCGTCAATATGGCGGAACGGGACTCGGACTGGCTTTAACGAAACAGCTCGTCGAACTCCACGGGGGATGGATTGAAGTAGAATCTACCGTGGGCGAAGGTTCTATTTTTACCGTCCATCTGCCTGCGGCGCGGTTATTATCTAACTCGGATTCCCAAAATCGCCTGGGTGACAGCTTTAGTTCAGAACCCCTGCAAGGTCGAATCATTTTGATTGAGGATTGTGAGGATAGTGCCATCTTAATTTGCGATATTTTAACCACCGCTGGTTATCAGGTGGTGTGGATGATTGATGGGGCGACTGCACTCGAACAATTTGAGCTACTGCAACCCACTGTGGTAATTTTGAATTATGGTTTACCGGGGATGAATGGCACTGAACTGATCCAGTCTTTGCGTCAGTCCCCGGCGCGGGAACCCCTGAAAATTTTAGCGTTAATTGGCCTAGAAACTGGGGAAGATAAAGACCGGGCTTTTGAAGCGGGTGCAGATGATTGTTCCCCGAAACCCATTGCTCCAGAACGGCTAATTAATCAAGTGAATGCCTTATTTCACTCATGCCGATCGCTCAATCAACCCGAAAGAGGGGAAATCGGTGCGAGCAAATAAAAATTGAATCAAAATCAAGAATCTATAACGGGTTAATGAACGAACAACTGTCTGAAAAATCGGTAAATTTGACGGCGGCGATCGCCCCTTTAGATGGCGGATTAATTGTCTCCTGTCAGGCTCCCCCAGATTCGCCCTTGGCCGAACCCTCTATCATTGCAGCGATCGCCCTGGCATCGGTTCGTAACGGTGTCGTCGGGGTCCGCATCGATACCCCAGCTCATATCAAAGCCGTGCGCGATCGCCTCGGTGCCACCCTTCCCATTATCGGCCTCTGGAAACAATCCCTCCCCGGATCCGAAGTCTACATCACCCCGCAGTTTCATCATGCCGAGGCGATCGCCGCTAGTGGTGCCGATATCATCGCCATCGATGCCACCGATCGCGCCCGTCCCCATGACGAAACCCTCTCCAACCTGATTACAGCCATTCACACCCACCTCGGAAAACCCGTCATGGCGGATGTGGATACCCTAGAATCTGCGATCGCTGCCGCCAATTTTGGAGCCGATATCATTGGCACCACCCTCTATGGCTACACCCGCGCCACCCAACAATCCATTCCTCCCGGCTTCGATCTCCTCGCCGAAATCCGCAAAACCATCGACGGATTCCTCATTTGTGAAGGCGGCATCAGTTCCCCAGAAATGGCAAAACGCGCCCTCAATTTGGGCGCGAATGCCGTTGTTGTCGGCACAGACATTACCGGCATCGACCTGAAGGTTCAAGCCTATCAAAAACACTTGAATTTGAGCAGTTGAAACCCCATCCAGTTCTCAAAGACTTGCTGCGGTTTTAGCTAACTCCACCCCTCATTCTTGCTGCCGTTTGACAATAATCATTCTCGATCCAACCACGGGACTGCGAGC
>NZ_JAFLQW010000227.1 GCF_017313335.1 Phormidium pseudopriestleyi FRX01
AATAAAATCTTCTAAGGGAACTCCAAAAAATAAAATAGCAATTGTAGCAATTGTAGGGTGGTGAAGCCACCGAACAGAAGGTGGGCAATGCCCACCCTACTCCTTTAAAAACTGAATAGGAATGATTTATTTTTTGGAATACCCTTAAGTTCGTAGTAACGACTTCAGTCGTTTCTTAAGTTCGTAGTAACGACTTCAGTCGTTATCCAAGTTCCCTATAACAACATCCCAACGTCCCAACCCCCTAAATAAGATAAAATAAACGCCGCGCCCAGCGCATTATTGATCCACCCTCCTATAGGAAAAATCCGTGACATCAACCTCTAGTCCATCCCTGCGAACCGAACAACATAGCCTGATCCAACAACTCGCCGATTGCATCGAGGGAGTGTGGCAAGAACAATTAGAACTCTCCCCTTATCCCCTCCCGGAGGACCTGGGATATGTAGAAGGAAAATTAGAAGGGGAAAAACTCAGAATCGAAAATCGCTGCTATCAGACCCCAGAATTTCGAAAAATCCATTTAGAACTGGCAAAAGTCGGCACTACCCTGGATATTTTGCACTGCGTGATGTTTCCCAACCCCAACTATGATTTACCCATGTTTGGGACGGATTTAGTCGGTGCAAAAGGGAAAATCGGGGCAGCGATCGCCGACTTATCCCCCCTTCGTCAAACGGTCCTTCCCCAACCTTATCAACAGCAACTTTCTGACTTACCGGCGATCGCATTTACCCATCCCCGAGAACTCCCCCCCTGGGGTCATATCTTCTCAGAATTTTGCCTCTTTTTGCGACCCGATAATCCCGACGAAGAAACCCTATTTCTTAATCGCGTCAAGGAGTATGTCCAAATTCACTGTCAACAAGCCAGAAACACCCCACCTACCCCCGAACTCCACAGCGAAATCCTCGCCGGACAACGCAATTACTGTGACCATCAGCGCAAAAATGACAAAACTCGCCGGGTTTTAGAAAATGCCTTTGGCAACGAATGGGCCGAATATTATATGACCCAAGTCTTATTTGACCTGCCGACCGAGGACTAAAAGACCATGACCGAAACAAAGTGCGCTCACGTCTTAATTTCCGGAATCGTTCAGGGAGTCGGGTATCGGTTTAGTACCGTCCATCAAGCCCAGAAATTAGGAGTATCCGGTTGGGTGAGAAACTTAACCGATGGACGAGTCGAAGCCATTTTTGAGGGCAATCCCGAAATCCTCGATCGCATGATAGCCTGGTGTCATCAAGGACCATCATCCGCCCAAGTCACCGATGTCACCGTCACCTATCAACAACCCCAAGGACTCACCGGGTTCACCACCCGATATAAATAAAATCCCCTCGGGACAAGGCATAGCCTTGTCCTCCCCCCTATGACATCATAAGCAAATCAGTTCTAAAACCGTTGTCTTTTTGGGGTCAATGACTTAAAGTAAAAGAGAGAAAAAATCACCGAAACTTTGTAATCATCCATCAATTCTATACCCCAGACTGTTATGAATACGCCACTCGTCAACGCCCTATTGCAATTGATTCATTCCCTATCCCCAGAAGACAGGGCCGCCTTAGAAGAAAAACAGTTTTTCGACAATGCTTATCCCTCTAACCCCGAGGCGATTAACCTAGCTTTGCACACCAATAGCTTTGATTTTCTAAACGAAGAACCGGACCTCTATACCCTTGAAGACGGAGAACCGATTGGATGAATTTGACTAAAGGCGATATCGTCTTAAATTAACGATTTTCTGAAAATAATTGAGGAAACTAGCCATGTATGCAGTGATTTCTCCCGAAGAAATTAAATTGCCAGCAGGCAGTGTGGTTCGGCTACCGGGAACCTGGCAGGAGTATCAAGCTTTGTGCGATCGCCGTGGGAACGGTTCGATTCCCCGAATTAAATATCGTTCTGGAGAAGTGTGGCTGATGTCTCCCTTGGCAAAACACGGACGTGATGCCCATTTGATTGCTGCCATCATTACCACGTTGCTGGATAACCAGGAACAGGAATATGATGCCTTTACGCCAGTCACAATGCAACTGCCAGAAGAAAGCGGCATTGAGCCGGACTATTGTTTTTACATTGACCATTGGCAAGCAGTTTCGGGTAAGGAACGGATTGATTGGCGCAACGACCCCCCGCCAGATTTGGTGTTGGAAATTGATGTAACCAGCTATTCAGATGTGCAAGATTATCTCCCCTATCGAGTCCCCGAAGTCTGGTTATTTCGTCAACAACAACTGTTAATTTATCAGCTTGAAGGCGATGAATATGGGATCAAATCCCAAAGTCAATACTTCCCAGAGGTGAACCTAGCTGATGTCGTCGCCCGATGTTTGGAAATTGCCTATCAACGCAACACTAGCGCGGCAATTCGCCAATTGAGGCAGCAGTGAGGACGGAACACTCTTAGAATAGGGTGTGGGTTTTTATTTAAAATGTAGAGGCGATTCGCGAATCGCCCCTACATTTAAGGTTCGATTTCTATGGGTGATAGTTTAAGCAGGAACAGGACATTACCTTGTCTTCCCCCTTTTATAACAGTTACCCCCTTGGTCGTTATAAAACCCTACTCTAATCAGAGTAAATTATCACTTTTCCCCTGGATTTTTCAAAAAATAATTAAATTCTTGGACAAGGCAGATAAATGTTATGAATTTGGTCAAAACCGAATTTTCCACCGATGTCTGGGTGAATGCCACCTGGGCCGACTATCTCAAAATTCTTGAAAATCCAGCTTATGAAAAAGCTAAGGGTTATTACTACAACGGACAAGGGAGAATAGAAATGTCACCCGTTGGGTTTAATCACTCTGAAGATAACGGAATTCTTGCGCTTTTCGTTAATTTATGGGGAATGGCAAAAGGGATACCGATGAGAGTGCAAGTAAATTGCACTTACCGGCAATCGGGGAAAAAAGAGTGCCAACCTGACCTTTCTTATTATATCGGAGACCGAGTAAAGTTATCTCCAAAAGGTATTTCTGTGGTGGATTTAGATAAAAATCTCCCTCCAGATTTGGTGATTGAAATTTCAGCTACTTCTCTGGCGGATGATTTGGGAAATAAGCGTCTGTTGTATGAGGAGTTAGGAGTGCGGGAATATTGGGTGGTTGATGTTCAAAATTCCCAGATGATTGCGTTTGAGATGATTGCAACGAATGGCAGTCAACGGATTTGGGAGTCGAAGTTGTTACCGGGTTTGGAGATGTCGTTGCTGGAGGAGGGATTGCAGCGAAGTCGAGAGGCGGATAATACGGAAGTGGGGAATTGGTTTTTAGAATGGGTGCGAGATTAGGGAGTTGGAGGGCGATCGCTGCCGCCAGCGGAGACTTCTAAACCTAGCCCTGTCAAGGTGGTAAATTTAATGACGCTCAATCGTTGTTTCATGTAGGGGTTTGGTCTCCAAAGCCTCTTCTTGTTATCTCATTGCCGACCTTCTTTCCAGGTTTTTCCTCCCGGTAAAAGGCTAAGTTTCTCATCAACTTTTTCAGGTAATTCTAGGGCTGAATGGGTATAAATTAGGCTTAACAAATCTTGAGCCGTTGCCATCACTTCTTCCCGCTTAACCATATTTGAAAGTTGAAACGGTGAATATGCCCCTTCTAATACTTCAACGCTGGCATCCCGAATGGCTACCTCGATCGCTTCTGTTAACAGGCTATTCCATTCATCGGATTTGATATAGTAAGAGGTTTGATTTTCTTTTAAATTTAAGTCTTTTATTTCTAAAATAGAACCGCGAATGGAAGCCGCCCAAGAATTCGTGAGACGCTGCTCTATATGATTTTTAATTAAAGCGATTAGCATTCTAATCGCAAAAGATTTAATGGCTCTTACGGTGGCTTTTTTGCTCATGCCATCTAGTTCATCTAGCAGTGTCAAAGCATCTTGATAACGTCCCTCTAGGATACTGGTTCTTAACTCGGCTAATTCTTGCGTCATGATGACTCTCCTAATTTTAAGGGTGAGCCATTGCCCACCCTTAAACTGACTTACCCAAATATGCCACCAAAAAAGTCGATCGCCTCTTTTAATGCCACAATAAACGCATCAATTTCTTCCCGAGTATTGTAGAAATACAAACTTGCTCGGGCGGTGGATTGTGCGCCAATGACGCGATGTAAAGGTTGGGTGCAATGATGTCCAGCCCGAATTGCCACCCCTGCCTGATCTAAAATCGTGGAAAGGTCATGGGGATGCACTGTTCCGCAGGTAAAGGAGGCTAATGCCGCCCGTCCTGAACCGTCTGCTTTGGGTTGAGGTCCGTAAATTTTCACCTCAGAAATGGGGTTCAGTTGCTCAAACAAATAGGCAGTTAACTGTTTCTCATAGTCATAGATTTTATCCATGCCAATGGTGCTGAGATAGTCTACTGCCGCACCCAACGCCACCGCTTCCCCGATCGCAGGAGTTCCCGCTTCAAATTTATGAGGGGCATCAGCATAGGTGGAATGGTCCAAAAATACATCGGCAATCATTTCCCCTCCCCCTAAAAAGGGCGGCATCGATCGCAATACTGCCAATTTGCCATACAAGAAGCCAATTCCCGTCGGCGCACACATTTTATGTCCCGATGCCACTAACCAATCGCAATCCATTTCCTGCACATCAATAGGAAAATGGGGCATACTTTGGCAAGCATCAATTAATACTTTCGCCCCCTTTTCATGGGCAATTTTAGTAATTTCTTTGACCGGATTAATGCAACCCAAGGTATTAGAAATATGAACCACTGCCACTAACTTCGTTTTGTCCGAAAGCAGAGTTTTATATTGGTCCATATCAAACTCTTGGGTTTCCGTGAGTTCGACAAATTTGAGAACCGCTCCTGTTTTTTGGGCTAAAATTTGCCAAGGAACTAAATTGCTATGATGCTCCATCACGGTGAGGATGATTTCATCTCCCTCCCGAATATTGCTCACTCCCCAGGTATTAGAAACGAGATTAATTCCCTCACTGGCATTGCGAGTATAAATGATTTCTTGTGACGATGCCGCATTGACAAATTTAGCAATTTTTTCTCTCGCACCTTCGTATGCATCCGTGGCACGAGAGCTGAGGGTATGAACCCCTCGGTGGACGTTGGCATTGTCAAAATCATAGTAATGCCGCAAGGCATCAAGAACCTGCACCGGCTTTTGGGAAGTGGCGGCGTTATCTAAATAAACTAAGGGTTTGCCATGAATTTCTTGATTTAAAATCGAGAAATCTGGGCGGACTTTTTGAGCTAATGTCTTTTCTCTGGTAACTATCATGGTGCTGAATGAATAAAGGATGAATGGGTGGGAACTGTAAAAATAAGCCGTTGAAGAAAATTAAGGGATAATTATTCCAGTCATTGTCAAAAAATAATTGTTATCATCATTTGTTATTGATTTAAAAATCTGGGGGTAGAGACGTGAAGTACCACGTCTCTACATCGATACATTCTGGGATGATTCGTTCAACCCAAGAGTAATGGTTTCAACCGGCTATCGGTTCGGTTTTGGGAATTAGCTGCTTTTACAAGCAACACATCGAGCAATTTTCGTTTGCAAGGCACCGGAGGGTAATTCCTGGAGAATTTCTCCGGCAAATCCATCAATTAGCAGGTTGCGACTCATCACGGGATCTAATCCGCGACTTCGCAAGTAGAAGAGTTCATCTTCTTCCAGTTGACTGATGGTGGCACCGTGAGAACATTTGACGTTATCTGCGGTGATTTCCAATTGGGGTTTGGTATCGACTCGTGCTTTCGGGGAGAGCAATAAGGTGCGATTCAACTGGCTGGCATCGGTGAGTTGTGCCGGTTTGGGTACCAAAACTTTGCCATTAAATACGCCTTGGGCTGCATCATCAATGATACATTTGTGCAGTTGTTTGGTGGTGCCGTTGGGATGATTCAGCACGATCGCACTGTGAGTATCGCAGACTTGTTTGCCAGCGGCGATCGCCAATCCGTTGAGGGTGGTATAGGTTCCTTCCCCCTTTTGGTACACTTCCAAATGATGCCGGGAGAGTAAACCGCCGGTGGAAACTGCGGTACAGGAATAATTGCTATCTTTAGCTTGGGCGATCGCAGTCTTGCCAATATGGAACGAGTTGGTACTCTCACGCTGGATTTTGGCATGAGTCACCTGAGCATTTTCAGCTACCCAGATTTCCGTAACGGCATTGGTAAAATAAGGCGCATTTCCCTTAAAATTGCCGCAGGAATCATCATCAGCCACCACATATTCCTCGATCGCAGTGCACCGACTTCCTCGTTCCGCCACCACTAAACAGCGGGTTTGAACTAACCGGGGTTGAGCTCCAGGAACTGCCATAAATAACAGATGAATCGGTTTAGCGACTGCCACATCCTTGGCAATCCACACCACTGCCGCATCCATTAATCCTGCCGTATTTAAAGAGGTAAACACCTCTTTGTTGCCATCAACATTTCCCAGGTATTTTGGCAAATCAGTCTGTAACGATGGTGGCAATTGTCCCAGACTTCCGACAAATATCCCTTCCGGTAACCCAGAAACATTGGAAAGTTCAGCCGAATAACAGCCATTGACAAACACTAAGCGGCTGTCTGGCATTTCGGGTAACTCAAAAGGAGCGACTGCCCTCGCCGGAAGTGCCTCCGGAGGTGCTGCCTGGAACGTCAATGCCTGCAACCCAGACAAATCCGTAACTCGCCATTCCTCATCTTTGCGAGTCGGCATTGCCAACTCTCTCACCCAAGTCGCCGCATTATCCCGCACCTGCTGCAATAATGCGGCAGTAGGGGGTGCAATTCCATACTCTGGATTCACCACCGGCGCAGGAGAGGCGACTGCCTGTTTCAACAATTCATCTAAATAAGATACCTGTGGTTTATAAGACACCTCTATAACCATTACACACCTGCCTTGACGCGATCGGCTTCTACCACCCAATCATATCCACGTTCTTCCAATTCCAGCGCCAACTCTTTACTTCCTGTGGTCAAAATCCGACCCCCTTCCATGACATGAACATAATCCGGCACAATATAATTCAGCAAGCGCTGATAGTGGGTAATCGCTAACACTGCATTATCTGCCGAAGATAACTGGTTAACCCCACTGGCGACAATTTTTAAGGCATCAATATCTAAGCCCGAATCTGTCTCATCCAAAATCGCTAATTTTGGTTCTAACAGCGCCATTTGCAGGATTTCATTGCGCTTCTTTTCCCCGCCGGAAAATCCTTCATTCACACTCCGGTTGAGAAAGGCTGGATTCATCTTCACCACATCCAGCTTTTCTTCAATGATGTCTTCAAAATCAAAGGCATCTGCTTCTTCTAATCCCAAATGCTTGCGGCGAGAATTGTAGGCAACTCTTAAAAAGTCTAAGTTACTTACACCAGGAATTTCCAAGGGATATTGGAATGCCAAGAATATTCCAGCTAATGAGCGTTGTTCCGGTTCCAAATCCAGGAGATTTTGACCCAGGAAAATCACTTCTCCTCCGGTGACTTCGTAGGCAGGATGACCCGATAGCACCTTGGAAAAGGTACTTTTACCCGAACCATTCGGTCCCATAATTGCATGGATTTCTCCCGCCTTGATTTCCAAATTAAAGCCTTTGAGAATTGGGGTATCATTCACATTCGCGGTTAAATCGCGAACCGAGAGAATCACTGGACTACCTTCTTTAATCATTTCTCCTCAATTATTTCATTAAACCAACTAAACCCGAGGGTCAGAAAAGGCGATGCAATCAGCCGCGATCGCCTCCCCTCATCCCGGGAAACATTCCCAAACGATTATCCTACCGACCCTTCTAACTTCAAGCTCAACAAGCGATCGGCTTCCACGGCAAATTCCATCGGCAACTGATTAAAGACATCCTTGCAGAATCCACTAATCATCATAGAAATCGCATCTTCCGGCGAGATTCCCCGTTGGGCAAAATAGAACAGTTGATCTTCCCCAATCTTAGAGGTAGAGGCTTCGTGTTCTACTTTTGCTGTATCATTTTCCACCTGAATATAGGGGAAGGTATTCGCCTGAGCGTTGTCCCCAATCAGCATAGAATCACATTGGGAATAGTTGCGGGCACCTTGGGCTTTCGGTGCAACTTTCACCAATCCGCGATAACTATTGGAAGAATTTCCCGCCGAAATTCCCTTAGAAATAATCGTGCTGCGGGTATTTTTGCCAATATGGATCATCTTGGTGCCGGTATCCGCTTGTTGTTTGTTATTCGTGAGGGCGACGGAGTAAAATTCACCCACTGAATTATCCCCTACTAACATACAACTGGGATATTTCCAAGTAATTGCTGAACCTGTTTCGACTTGAGTCCAAGAAATCTTAGAATTTTTGCCTTTGCACAATCCGCGCTTGGTGACGAAATTATAAATTCCGCCCTTGCCATTTTCATCTCCAGCGTACCAGTTTTGGACCGTGGAATATTTAATTTCTGCATCATCCAAGGCAACCAGTTCCACCACTGCTGCATGGAGTTGGTTGGTGTCAAACATGGGGGCGGTACAGCCTTCCAAATAGGACACATGGCTCCCTTCTTCGGCAATAATCAAGGTGCGCTCAAACTGCCCCGAGTCGCCATTGTTAATCCGGAAATAGGTAGAGAGTTCCATCGGACATTTGACGCCTTTGGGAATATACACAAAGGAGCCATCACTAAACACGGCAGAGTTGAGGGCGGCAAAGTAATTATCGGCGACGGGAACGACACTGCCCAGATATTGCTTCACCAGTTCGGGATAGTCCTTGACTGCTTCAGAAATGGAGCAGAAAATCACTCCTTCTTCGGCCAATTTTTCTCTAAAGGTGGTGGCGATCGAGACGCTATCGAAGACGGCATCTACGGCAACGTTACTCAAGCGTTTTTGTTCAGAGAGGGGAATTCCCAGTTTCTCGAAGGTTTCGAGAATGGCGGGGTCAACCTCATCCATGCTATTCAGCTTTTGCTTTTTCTTGGGAGCCGAATAGTAAATGATATTTTGATAATTAATTTGGGGATAGTTGACGTGCGCCCAAGTGGGGTCGGCCATTTTTTGCCATTGCCGAAAAGCTCGGAGGCGGAATTCTAACATGAATTCCGGTTCTTCTTTTTTGGCGGAAATTAACCGCACGACATCTTCATTAATGCCGGGGGGTAAGGTATCGGATTCAACGTCGGTGATGAATCCATATTTATAGGGTTGATTAACTAGGGTTTTTGCAGTAGTAGCTGTCATAATCTTAGTCCTGTGTTCTCTCTACAATCGGATTCAGGGCAGGGGTGGAACTGAGTCAACCGGATGGGTGATTCGGTTCTTAGAGCGTCGGATTAGGCTGAGATTCGGGGGACAAGAAACCGGGTTTTTTCCCTAGATTTGCTGCAATTGAGCAATAAATTTTGTAAAGAAACCCGGTTTCTAAAGAGTGGAGTGCCGACGCCTTGGAAATTCAAAAGTGTTCGGAACGGGTTAACATTGATTGGTCATTTCGCGAATTTCGTCAAACGAAATGTTCTGTTCTTTGCCCGCAAATGGATTATCATCGGTCAGAAATAACATACAGTGACATTCTTTGCGCTCACGCATGGGAATGCAGGGACAATTCCAGAAGGTGGCTTTGACTTCGGCTTCTTTGTCTTCGTAGTGGCGACAGGGACATAGGGGTGCACCTAAGTCATCCTTGTTTTTTGCCAATCCTTCGATGACGACGGCAGTAACGCCTAGATCGGAGCAGAAGTAGGTCCCAGTGCGTTTGGCGTACTGCTCGGAAAAGTGCCGCATCGCTTCTAGGTTTTTGTCGGTAGCTTGTTGTGTAGGCGGTTCTAAAGTCATTATCCAGGTTGATATAATGAGCAAATTTTGGGGGGAGGATCCCCGATTTAGGGGAAGGTTGAGGTCGGATTCAGGCGATCGCCCCATGAATGAGTCAATCGGTGAATTCTCAGCCAGGGACTGCGCCCTCTTTACTGGGGGGCAGTTTCCTGTTATCGTTCCCCATCACTGGTCCGTGATCTCCCGTCCTTTGGATTCTTTCTCTTTGCCTGGTTGGACATCCTTGCCCTCCATCTATATATAATAGGGTTAAACAACACGCCGGTTGCTTAATTCTATTTTAGAATACTTTAGCAACAAGTGTGTTGTCAAAGTTGGCAAGAGATTTTTTCGAGCGTTTTGGCGTTTGACTACAGGCAGCATGATGACGACTACTCAGCAACCTTCCACTAAAGAAGATATCCTGCAATACTTATTAAAGCAGGGTCTAGCCACGGCTCAGGAGTTAGCCGAAGCTTTAGATATCTCCCCCCAAGCAATTCGCCGCCATCTCAAGGACCTCGAAGCGGAGGAACTGATTCGCCATAAGGCGGTACAGGCGGGGATGGGAAGACCCCAGCATCAATATGAACTCACCCATAAGGGGAAAAATTTCTTCCCGAATCAATATGATGATTTTGCCCTGTCTCTGTTAGGGACCCTGGCAGAAACGATGGGGGAGGACCAGATGACTTCAATTTTGCGGAAGCAGTGGGAACGCAAAGCCATCCATTACCACGATCGCCTAGGAAATCAGCCGTTATCCGAACGGGTGGCGGGATTAGTCAAACTGCGCCAAGCGGAAGGCTATATGGCGGAGGTCCATCGGGTGGAACAGGAGGGGTCCAACTGTGGCGATCGCTTTTTGCTCACGGAACATAACTGTGCCATTTCCACCGTAGCGGAATCCTTTCCTAGCGTCTGTGGATATGAGTTGGAAATGTTTGAGGCAATCCTCCCCGATTGCACCGTGGAACGGACTTACTGGATGATTGACGGAGAACACCGTTGCGGCTATTTGATTACCCTGCAACCGGAAAGAGTGCGATCGGCCCTTTAACCGTTCCCAGCATCCTCAACCTGTAACGTTAAGGTTTAAAATTGCTTCGGAAGTTGTCGCAACTGCGGCATCAATATTATGCTGTCTAAATAAAAAACTATGGCCTCTCCCGAACCCTCTGCCCAATTTTTAACCCCAGAAGAATCCTACGCCGTGGATGGGGCTCTGCTGGCATCCCATGAAAAGTTTTTAACTCGCCTGACGATTTCTTCCTTGAAGCTACTCCGACATATCGCTACAGATTCGGGAGTCTCAATGGAGTCCCTCACCCACGAGGACATCATTACTTGGTTTGAAAAAGATGCCAAGCTGCGTTATGAACAAGGTCCCGAAGCTGCCTTCTTAAAATGGTAATGGGGGCCTCTCGTCCCGAAAGGATCAGGGGAATCCCTTGACAAATCACAATAAATAGGGTAAGGATTGCAGATTTTCTCAAGTTCTGAAGACCGATCGCACCGCAGGCATAGCGATCCCCATCAATTAATCGGATCCTTTCTCCAAAACATAAGTTTTTCTACAGATTTGTCAGCAAACAAAGATAAAGTTATCTGAATTTATCTTAAAACTCCGAGATAAAGGGGAATTCAGCCGAACAAGAGCGAAAAAAAACGCTAATATCGAGGGCAAAGATTACGGATTACCCCGGTTGACAGAGCAGGGATGACCCATCTAAACTCATCTCGAAGCAGGCTATAGCTTGGACTTTATCAGTTGTGGAATAAGACCTCTCCCCCGACCGACGGCGGCCTACAAGGAGAGGGGAGCAGCATTCGCCATAAATCATTTAGGGTTGCTATAGTCCATTGCGATCGCACCCCTGCCGCTCCTTGAAACGGTAACGCTTCCGTTTTTTCTGATAAATTTACCCAGAACAGATAAAAAATGAACAAGTGCGTGGGGATCGAATCCGATGCAAAACGGCAAAAGCTCAACCCCGGTTTCTCAGCAATCAGTTGACGGATGTCATGGTTTCTCAACTTTAAGCGCACTCCCTAACCTGTAGAAAGTACAACAGATGTCTCTATCATTGCTAATAGAAAGTACCATCCCTCCGGGATTAGCCACCCCTCAAAAAAATTAGTAAACTTAACACCCTTGAGAGAATTGAGTTCAAAAAGCCCCGGTAGCGATTAGTCACCCCCAGAGGCTGCCCCCTGCCTTGTTCAGTCCCCCTCACCAATTTAATGGGTCTAACCAATAAGGAGAACCGATGAAAATAGCTGTAGCAAAAGAAATCGAAGTGGGAGAACGTCGCGTTGCCTTAATCCCAGATATGGTGGCGCGATTAGTCAAAGCCGGACTAGAAATTTTCGTCGAAGCGGGCGCGGGAGAGCAATCGTTTTTTTATGATGACGCTTATGAAGCCGCTGGCGCTAAGATTGTGGCCGATAGCGCTCAACTGTGGGGGGAAGCGGATTTATTGCTGAAGGTGGCGGCCCCTAGGGAAGAGGAAATTCACAAACTGCGCGAAGGTAGTGCGATCGTCAGTTTTCTGAATCCTCTGGGAAATCCGATCATTGTCGATCGCCTCGCTAAACGGGGAGTCACCGCCTTCAGTATGGAAATGATCCCCCGGACAACTAAAGCCCAAAGCATGGATGCCCTCTCCTCCCAGGCGGCGATCGCTGGATATAAAGCCGTCCTGCTGGCGGCTGCCACTGCCCCGAAATTCTTCCCCATGTTAACCACCGCTGCAGGCACCATTCGACCGGCGAAAGTGTTGGTGATGGGTGCAGGGGTGGCAGGATTACAGGCGATCGCCACCGCCCGTCGTCTCGGTGCCGTGGTGGAAGCCTTTGACATTCGCCCCGCAGTCAAAGAAGAAGTGCAAAGCCTTGGGGCCAAATTCGTCGAAGTCAAACTCGACGAAGAAACCGTGGCAGAAGGGGGATATGCCCGAGAAATTTCCGAAGAATCCAAACGGCGTACCCAGGAAGTGCTCTCGGATACGGTAGCTGCTGCGGATATTGTGATTACCACAGCGCAAGTTCCCGGCAGAAAAGCGCCGAGACTGATTACCGAGGAAATGTTTGCGCGGATGAAACCCGGGTCGGCGATCGTGGACTTAGCTGCTGAACAAGGTGGCAACTGCGCCTATACCGAAGCCGGAAAAGATATCGTTCGCAATGGTGTCACCATTGTGGGTCCGATAAATTTACCCGCTTCTATGCCTGTCCATGCTTCCCAGATGTACTCGAAAAATATCGCCACATTCATCCAGTACATGATTAAAGATGACGCCCTGAATTTAGATTTTTCTGACGAAATTATCGGCAGTACCTGCGTCGCCCACGGTCATGAAATTCGCAATTCCCGAGTTCGGGAAGCGTTAGAAGTCGTCGGGGGAAAGGTGTAATTTTTGCCCAGGAAGATGAAGGATGAAGGCAGAAAATTCGGGAGCATCTTAATTTTGAAAAGAGACCTAACCCCCCAGCCCCCTTCCCTACAAGGGAAGGGGGAGAAAGACGTCAATTCCCCCCGGACCTTGTAGGGGAGCTTACAAGAATAGGTTTTTTACGCATAAGAGCAGCGACGGTCCCCGGACCTTGGCAAGGTCCGGGTTAGGGTGGGGTCCTCTGGACGTGGCGATCGCCTGAGTTACGCACCCTCATGAGGCGATCGCAGCTGTATAGAGGCGGGTCCAACCTCTTTCTTCGTAACTCAGGCGATCGCGCTTGCGCGTGAACTCTCCACCCACTCATTTCTCTTGACCCGCGATGGCGCGTCAAGAGGACCCCACCCTAACCCGGACCTTGCCAAGGTCCGGGGACCGTTCGTAATCTTAAATGTGAGGCAAATCCCCCCTGAACGTAAAAAAACTACTCTTGTAAGGGGGGCAGGGGGGAGAGGTCAGATCGGTTTTTAGGCAAAATTGAGATGCTCCCCATTAGTGAGCAAGATGCTCGCACTCCTAAAAATGGCATTCACCCAAATCCCGCTATTTTTCCCCAAGAACCCATAAACCGGAGGATTGAATTTAAGATGCCCGAAGCCATCATTTCTGCTTTATTCGTGTTTGTTCTGGCTTCATTTGCTGGATTTGAAGTCATCAACAAAGTGCCACCCACTCTGCATACCCCTTTAATGTCTGGGGCGAATGCGATTTCCGGAATTGCCCTGTTAGGAGCCATCATCGTAGCAGGAGACCGGGATTGGAGCGTTACGGTGATTTTAGGATTAATTGCCGTTGTCCTTTCCACTATTAACGTAGTGGGTGGATTTCTGGTGACCGATCGGATGTTGCAAATGTTTAAGAAAAAAGAGGTGAAAGCATGAGCGACTTAATCCCAACTGGAATACAGTTAAGCTATTTAGTAGCATCATCTTTATTTTTCATCGGTCTGAAACAGTTGAGTTCTCCTGCGACTGCCCGTAACGGAAATTTATTAGCATCCGTGGCAATGTTGCTGGCGATCGTTGCCACCCTACTCGATCGCCAAGTGCTCAACTACGAGATGATTTTTCTCGGGATTGCGATCGGGTCGGCGATCGGGGTCATCTCCGCCCAGAAAGTGGAAATGACCGCCATGCCGCAAATGGTCGGTCTCTTCAACGGATTTGGAGGTGCCGCCTCTGCCCTAATTGCCGTCGGTGAATTCTGGCGCTACTATCAAAAATTCCAGCAACCGCCCCTGGATACCACCATCACCGCCCTACTCGGCATCTTAATCGGGGGGATTACCTTTACAGGTTCTCTCATGGCCTTTGCCAAATTGCAAGGACTCGTCACCGGCAGACCGATCACCTTTCCCTTGCAACAACCTGTCAACGCCCTCCTCTTCGGTAGCTTCCTCGTTGGCAGTGTGTATTTAGCCATCAATCCCTTAAATACCCCAGTATTTTTGGCCTTAACCGGCATTTCCTTAGTCCTGGGTGTGATGTTCGTCATTCCCATTGGCGGTGGGGATATGCCCGTAGTGATTTCCCTGTTAAACTCCTTCTCGGGTTTAGCCGCCGCCGCCGCTGGTTTCGTAGTCATGAATAATATGCTGATCGTTGCCGGTGCCTTAGTCGGTGCCTCGGGGATCATCCTGACCGTGATTATGTGTAAAGCGATGAACCGATCGCTCACCAACGTCCTGTTTGCCGCCTTCGGGACCGGGGAAGGTGGCACAACTGCTGCTGCTGTTGGGGACATGGGTGATAAAACCGTGCGCTCCATCGACTCCGAAGAAAGTGCGATGATGTTAGGATATGCCCGTTCCGTCGTCATCGTTCCCGGATATGGCATGGCCGTCGCCCAAGCTCAACACGCCGTCCGAGAATTGGCCGACCAATTAGACCGATTGGGAGTGGAAGTCAAATATGCCATTCACCCCGTAGCGGGTCGGATGCCTGGACACATGAATGTCTTACTGGCGGAGGCCAATGTGCCTTATGAACAGTTGTATGACATGGAAGATATCAATGCTGAATTCGATCGCACCGATGTCGCCTTAGTCATTGGCGCAAACGATGTCGTCAATCCTGCCGCCCGAGACAATGCCGCCAGTCCCATCTACGGAATGCCGATTTTGGAAGTAGATAAAGCCAGTCATACCATTGTCATCAAACGCGGCATGAGTACCGGGTTTGCGGGAATTGACAATGATTTGTTCTACAAAGATAAGACCATGATGCTGTTTGGCAGTGCGAAAGATGTGATTAACAAGTTGGTCTCTGAAGTCAAGCAGTTGTAAGTGAATTAAGACTTACACAAGAGAAACACGGTAGGGCTGGTAGCCTCGCGCTCTAAAGATGCTATGTGGAAAGCCCACACGAGCGGTTTTAACCGCCTACACTGTAGTCCAACCATGATGAGGGTCGTTAATGTAGCGCTCTATCG
>NZ_JAFLQW010000204.1 GCF_017313335.1 Phormidium pseudopriestleyi FRX01
AATCACGCAGATGATTATTCTTACTCGCTTTTACTATTTTAACACGGTCGGCTCATATCCCCACGGATAAATCCGGGGGCTTTACGCCGATTCTCGGTAACAGAAAGATGGTTGACCGTTCTGGCAAAAGCGAGGACAATAAATGGGTGCAACTCGTTGAAATGGATTAGGCCCTAAAATTAGGACTGTCGGATTGTGTAAACTAGGTTATAAAATCGGAGGGGAACTGCCCGGTTGCCAGTAGTCGCCCGATGATTGCGATCGCATCTTTAAACCCTAACCCTTATAAAAAAAAGGCCATGTCTCAGGA
Source organism: Phormidium pseudopriestleyi FRX01 (assembly GCF_017313335.1). Taxonomy (GTDB): domain Bacteria; phylum Cyanobacteriota; class Cyanobacteriia; order Cyanobacteriales; family Laspinemataceae; genus Laspinema; species Laspinema pseudopriestleyi. The sequence continues at coordinate 311 of NZ_JAFLQW010000204.1, forward strand.
TATCAGCACCAAAACCATAGACTCACCCCAAGCGGAACAGGAGAGAGGCGGGGTCGGGACCTCGAATTGGTCCGTCGATGCCTACGCCGATCGCCTCATGAATGACCTGTTTCACGATGTAGACCGAATTTTAGATGGAGGCAGTCGCAAACCCAAACCCGCACCCCCGGATTTGGTGACATTGCAATCGGTGCAAGTGCCACAAATCATCCTCCCTTCGACGATGATGCCCAAAACTGCAGCAGAAACGACGGTGGATGCCAAGGCAACCCGCACGGATAAGCGACGCAAGGGACAATCGTTCGATCGCCTCTTATTAGGGTCCGCCTGTGGATTGCTTCTGATTACCCTGGGTTTATGGTTATGGAATCGAGGATATTTGCAGCAATTCTGGGCGCAAATTGCCCCGGCACAGCGTGTAGCTGTGGAGCCTCCGAAAACGCCGGAACAGTTGAAAGCTGAGGCAGACGCGGATTTTGCCGCCTATATGGAGCGATCGCTCGATGTCATGGACCGCCAAGCGTCGGGTCAACCGGCTCAACCTGTGGTGCCACCCAATACCGCGTTACCGATTCCCCCGCCGCCCCCTCCGGTGAATGTCACGGTTAATCCCGCGAATGTGATGATCCCTGCACCTCAAGTTACGGTGAATACTCCCCATCAAGGGAATCTTGCCGAAGTGCTCAATCGGATTGCGATCGCCTTGGAACGCGGCATCAATCCGACTCTGGTGCAACCCAATCTGACCGTTACAGTTCCTCGGACCCCCGCAGCGCCTCAAACCACCGCAACAGCGCCAGCAACTCCAGCACCAGCACCGACGGCACCGCCGAAACCAGCAGCGCCAGCACCAGCAACTCCGGCACCGGCACCCCAAGCAGCTCAAGCCCCCACCCCAGAACCGGCCCCCACTCCCACTCCCACCCAACCTCCAAGAGCGGTTACCGTCCAACCCCAGGTGGCAGCGCCACCCCCCCCGGTTCCGCAACCCGCACCCCCAACCGCAGAAGAAGCCCCCGGAGATAATGGAGCAGCCGAAAGTACCGCAGGGGAAGAATCGGAACCCGTTCCCGCAGCAGCGGCATCCAGTTCTAGCGTTTCGGGTCTCAAGCATCAATTAGTGGGAATTCTGGAATTGGGCGATCGCTCCGTTGCCTTATTTGAAGTCGATGGAGTTCCCCGTCGGGTGAATATTGGCGAGACGATCGGCTCCAGCGGCTGGAGTTTAGTTGAAGTCAAAGACGGCGAAGCCATTATTCGTCGTAATGGTGAAGTCCGCTCAATCTATACGGGACAGTCTTTATAGGGAATCCCCCTTTAAGACTCATCAACCAGTAGGGGTGCATCCTGTGCACCCCTAGTCGTGAAAACAATCACGAAAAATTGCCATAGATACCTGAAGTAAAACCTGAGCGAGGGAGTGCCTGCAATGGGTCTATTTGAAGACATGAGCCGGTTCTTAGAAACCAGATTAGAAGAATTTATGCGAAATAATCCTCATCTGGAATTGCAAGTGCTAGAAGAGCAACTGCGCGAACAAGAGGAAGATACCCTCAAGTTAATTCTGGAATTGCAACGGAAAGAAAAGCAATTGCAGGATAGCATTCTCTCCACCGCTCAGGAGATTCAACTCTGGCACGATCGCGTTAGTAAAGCCAAAGCTGCCAATCGGGAAGATTTGGTGCGTGCCGCACAAGAACGAGAAGCCTCTTTACTCCGGGAAGGCAATCAATTCTGGGGACAAATGCAAGGGGTGAAAGAACGGATTGAAAAGGCGAAAGATTTGTATCGTCAGATTCAAGTTCGCCGTCGGGAAGTGAAGGCAAAATCCGTTGAGGCAGAGACAGCGCGTGCTCAAACAAAAACTGAAACGAGTTGGGATACGGGATGGAATAAAAATTATAACCGCAGTTTTAACAGCGGTGCAGACCCTTTGGATCAGGAATTTCGCCGTTGGGAAGCTGATGAAGAGTTGGAACGTTTGAAGCGCAATATGAAACGGTGATTTTTACGATGGGTTTGGTAATTCGGAAACGACTGAAGTCGTTACTACAAACTTAAGAGTTTTATCGGGGTTCAACGTCCCGAATTTAGTCGTTATTTAGACAGTCAAAAATGAAGCCGGAAACGACAGCAATTCCTTCGTTCGGGGTGACCAGAATGCCACAAGGCTTGAGCTTTGACTGTTTTACCGATTTGTAGTCAGGACTTACGCATATTTTCCAAGTCCAAGCTCTATAGCAATCCTAATCGGCTCCCCTCTCCCGCTTTGGGCCGCCGACGAGAAAGGGGTGAGGGTCCATTCGCAAAATCATTTAGAACCGCTATATAGCGCGTCTAAATGATTTTGACATAAAGAAAGCGAGCAAGATGCTCGCACTCCTAGGGTTTCGGGCTTGGGTCCATTCGCAAAATCATTTAGAACCGCTATATATACTAATTCTCACATCAACCTGTTGAAAAATAGCACTTATGAACTTGCCAGAATTTGAGTATTTAATTCGCAAAACGGTCACCTATTTGGATTTTCATAGCGATGATGCCTCCAAGGAGTTAAACGCACAGTGGCAACAGGTCCTTATAGAGATTCAGCGCCTCAAACGACAGAAACAGCAGGAAAAATCCCGTCGCAGTCCCAGCAAACCGCCCAAACCCGAGTAATTTCCAGGAATTTTCGGAAAAACCCCTGGTATTATTGCTCATGACTGATGTTATTCCCAGATTCTGATCCAGACGGGTAGCGATCGCAGCCCGATCCGACCTAAGATCGAGAAGAAAACCAGTAACAACAACAGAAATTGTGAGTGATTCGACTCTAGAGAAAATTCTCAACTTGGCAAAATCTCGGGTAGACTCTGCCGAGGTTTACTATGTCTCCAGTCAAGATACCCCAATTGAATTTGAAAACAACCGCCTGAAATCCCTGCAAACCAAAGCCCTGCAAGGGGTTGCCCTCCGGGTGATTTCCAAAGGCAAAATTGGCTTTGCCAGTTCCACGGACCTCACCCGCCTCGATGATTTAGTCGATGCTGCCGTCCAAACCTCATCCATTGGAGACAGTGCCGAATTTGAGTTCGCCAGTAACCTGCATTTGTCCTCCCCAGCCTCAGAATATCAACCCCCAACAACCCAGGAATTGCTGGAAGTCGGTCGAAATCAAATTGAGCAAGTTCATGCTTACAACCCGGATATTCTGGTGGATGTCAGCTTTCATGTTCGCAATGGGACGGTCAAAATTATGACCACCCAAGATCTGTATGCCACGCGATCGAGCCAGATTGTTAGCGCGAGTCTGAGTGGTAACTTAGTCAAAGGGGAAGATTTCCTGCAAGTTTATAGCTATGATGTCGCCCGCGATCGCCTTCCTGACTTCGATCGCATCCTCAAAGACATCCTCAGAAAATACCAACTCGCCGAACGTCCCGCCACCATCACCAGTGGTTCTTTCCCAGTCTTCTTTACCCCCAGAGCCGCAGCCAGTACCCTAGGCAGTCTATTTGATACCATCTTATCCGGTCAAGCGGTAGTCCAAAAGGCATCCCCCCTCATGGATAAAGTCGGCGAAAAAGTATTCGATGAGCGCCTGACCCTATTTGAAGACCCCACCATCGGCCCCTCAGCTTGTGAATTTGACGATGAAGGCACCCCCACCAGTCCCAACACCCTAATTGAAAACGGCGTGGTGAACGGGTTTTACTGGGACCGACGCTGGGGGGCCCGTGCCGGGTTACAATCGACGGGAAACGGGTTTCGCGGTGGACTCTCGCGCCCAGGACCAGATTTGGTCAACCTCTGCGTGAATCCGGGTCATACCTCCACCGCTGAGTTAATTGCCTCAGTCAAGGAAGGATTGATCATTGAGCAAGTGCTTGGCGCCGGTCAATCTAATCAACTGGCGGGGGAATTTTCGGTTAACTTAGATTTGGGTTATAAAATCGAAAATGGCGAGATTGTCGGGCGAGTGAAAAATACAATGGTTGCCGGGAGTATTTTTGAAGCCTTTGACAATTTAGTAGATTTTAGTCAGGAACGGGACTGGGTAGGCGGCGGTGCATTATTGCCGAGTATGCTGTTTGGTAAACTTGGAGTTTCTGCCAGACAAGGTTAAATTTTCTGTTTGTAAAAAATGAGTTAATCAATTGACCGGAGGGAGAGAAATTTGTGAAATTAGCAGTTTTTGGGAGGATGGTCCGGGAGTGGATTCAAGGGAGAGTCAGGCGATCGCCAGTCTGGATTGTCCTGTTACTGGTCCCAATGTTGCTGACCGGCTGTGTGGAATATGATGTGGGGATTAACTTTGAGAGTCAAACTCATGGAGAAATTGTCCAACATATTCAACTCGGAGAACGACTCAAAGCCTTTAGTAGTTCTACCGCTCAAGTGTGGTTAGATAGCATCGAACGCCGCACTCGCCAATTGCACGGGCAGGTTAAACGCAGTTCTGACCGAGAAATTACGGTGAAAATTCCGTTTAATAATGGGGCGGAATTAGTAGATAAGTTTAACCAATTTTTCAATCCCGATCAGGGGAGTCAAGGGGAGTTAGCGAATTCCCCCGAGACGCAAATTCCCGATATTTCTTCTCAGATGACCCTCAGACAACGGAATGTTTTACTGGCGATTTATAATCACTTAAATTACGAGTTAGATTTGCGATCGCTGGGGGTAATTTCCTCCAATGGCACCGTGATTGTCAGTCCGGGGGTTCTGTTAGATCTGGAATTTACCTTAAATACGCCCTGGGGTGCACAGGCCGTTATCTCAGACGATGGACTGATGCCACAGAGTCGCAACAATGGTCGGCAACTGGTCTGGACCCTCCAACCGGGACAAGTGAATCATCTGGAGACCCGATTCTGGGTCCCGAGTCCGATTGGAATTGGGGCATTAATCATTGCATTATTTGTGACCGTCAGTATCTTTTTAAAAGACAAACTGTTACCCGCCTTGGGAATGGGTCAGCGCAAACCCCTCAAGGCCAAAAAACCCCAACCGGAAACCGCTAATCTCGGGGGTTAAAGGTTAGTTAGCATCCGGGGAGGAGTAGGGTGGGCACTGCCCACCGTAAGTTGCCAGCAGGAGTAGGGTGGGCACTGCCCACCGTAAGTTGCCAGCAGGTGGGCAGTGCCCACCCTACAATAGTCAGGTGGGCAGTGCCCACCCTACAATTGCTGGACTAAAGTCACAGGGTTTTCAGGGGATTTTTTATAAAAGGGTCAAAAAGCTGAGTCTGTCCTCGGTTAAGAACGAACCTAGTGCGATTAATTCGGCGGGCAAGTTGAGCAAATGAGCAAACTTTATCAAAGCTTTACGAGGGATGAAGCTAACCGGAAAATATCCGGGTTTGATTGCCGCAGAAGAAAAGCGATCGCCTGGTCGGGCGAAGGGCGGTTGTTTTCGGCGTTTAATCTAGGTAAAACCACTGTAGCATCATCCACCAAAAACCCGAATTTTGTTTCTGGACCCTATTCGTTATTTCATGGGAAAAATAGGGTAAAGTTTAAATAGAGATATACCCATCGTTCAGGGGATAGAGTATCGTCCGATTGAGTCAACAAAGATTTGGCCGAAAAGCCGGTCAAGTTGTTGCGATTCTAACCTGTCCATCTGAAGTGTTTTTAAGGACTGGAGAGAAAAAATGTCTGAAAATAATAGTTCCGTAGCCACCATTCTAGCCGTCGATGATAGTATCGTCATGCAAGATTTAGTCAAGCGAGCATTAGCTCAGGATTATCGCGTCCTAGTGGCAGATAATGCCGTGGATGCTTTGTCGATGATTTATCACGAGCAGGTTTCTATTTTGTTGCTCGATGTTTCCATGCCTGGAATAGATGGCTTAGAACTTTGTCGAACCGTGAGGAACATCCCGCAATTTCAAGAACTGCCCATCGTCATGCTAACGGCTCGCGATGGGCTGTTTGATAAGGTCCAAGGTCGGTTAGCTGGAGCAACGGAATATTTAACTAAGCCCTTTGATGCAGCCCAACTGCGTCAAGTCGTCGGAAATTTTATTAATAGTAATCAGCCCTCGGAAGTCGCCGACTAAGCTAAAAGTTTAGGGGCAGGTTATTGACAAATAATGTCCCAATTCTTTCCCGAAAAACAAGTCGGCATTGACCTAGAGCGATCTGAAGGGAAACCGAGTCCTCGGACTGGGGAAAGCGGATGGGGAGAGGGAGAATCTTGGGAGGAAAAGAGTGCCAGCCTTCAATCAAAAATTAAGACTGCATTCAAAACCCATAATAGCATACAACAATTGGTACTTAGGCGGTTAATCCATAAAAATTAATAAATATTCAAGAAGTGTAAAATTTGGCCTAAAAATTGGTTGATCCCGAGGGGGGTTACCCCAAGAAAGCCCCGAGGAGTTAGCTGTTAGGGAACTCAGGGGATGACCACAAAACTCCAGGCGATCGCTGCACAAAAGAGCAAACGACCACCGAGGTAGAGGGGTTTTGCTGAGGATGGTCGAAATACTTGGACGCTGACAAGGCAAAATAAAACTATAGCAGCGCCTTTATCAGTTGTGGAATGCCCTCACCCCCAACCCCCTTCGACCCCCTTCGACCCCCTTCGACCCTTCGACTGGCTCAGAGCTCAGGACAGGCTTCTAGTGAGTTCATCGAACTATGGCTCAGGGCTCAGGACAGGCTTCGACTGGCTCAGGGCTCAGGGCTCAGGGCTCAGGGCTCAGGGCTCAGGACAGGCCTCTCCCAAAGGGGGAGAGGGGAGCTATATATGTCATAAATCATTTAGGATTGCTATAGATCGGTTCATCGCCTGCCCCTATATGAGCTACTGCCTAAATCCCCGGTGTCACAATCCCCAAAATCTGCCGAAGACTTCAATTTGTGAAAGTTGCGGCTCAAAGTTACTGCTTAAAGAACGCTATCGAGCGATCAAACCGATCGCCCGAGGGGGATTTGGCCGCACCTTTTTTGCGATCGATGAAGACCGCCTCAATGCTCCCTGTGCCATTAAACAACTGCTGCCGACCCTACAAGGCAGTAGTGAATCCAGACAAGCATTGTTCGAGAAGGCCGTCTCCCTGTTTAACCAAGAAGCGGTCCGACTTTACGAACTGGGAGAACATCCCCAAATTCCCACTCTGCTGGCCTCTTTTGAACAGGACAAACGCCTGTATTTGGTGCAAGAGTATATTGACGGTAAAACCGTATGGCATGAACTCAAAGAGGGGGGTCCATTTCGGGAGGAGAAAATTTGCGAACTCCTCGCGGGAGTCTTGCCGGTTCTCCAATTTGTCCACTCCAAAAATGTGATTCACCGAGATATTACTCCGGGTAATTTGTTGCGACGGAAGCGAGATGGTCAACTGATTTTGATTGATTTTGGGGTGGCCAAACAACTGACGGACGTTTCAGTTGCTAAAACCGGGACAAAAGTTGGGACAAGCTGTTATGCACCGATCGAACAGCTTCGCAGTGGAAAAGCGTATCCCGCCAGTGATTTGTATGGGTTAGGGGTGACCTGTATTCACCTGCTGACGGGGGCAAAACCTGATGGACTGTTTGATCCGATTAAGGGATGTATTTGGCGGGAGTATTTGGCGAATCGAGGCCGGACGATCGCCCCGCGCCTCGGGGATATTCTGGATAAAATGATTAAAGATAACTTGAGCGATCGCTATCAATCGGCCCAGGCGGTTTTGACCGATTTGGCCGCACTTTTCCCCCCGGGCGATCGCCACGAACTCCGCAACGCCGCCACGAGGATACAAAATCCCCAGTTCACGAAACCTCAAACAACCCGGAATTTACTTCCGCATGGGGAGAGGGTGAGTCCTGTGGCTGTTTTCTCGAAACCCCCGATGAGTAATCGCGCCTCAACCCACAGTGGGCCTCGGTGTGTGGGGACCCTCACGGGCCATACCTCTTGGGTGACTTGTCTGGCGATCGCACCCAACAGTCACATTCTCGCCAGTGGCAGTCTCGACGATCGCATCCTGATTTGGAATTTTTTTACCGGGGAAACTCTTCGCGGGTTATCCGGTCATACCAAATCTATTAATGGACTCGCCATCTCCCCAGATGCTAATCTTCTGGCTAGTTGCAGCGATGATGGTACTATCAAGCTTTGGCATCTGAATACGGGCCTGGAAATTGCCACCTTGACGGAACATTTACGGGATGTAAATTCCCTGGCATTTAACTCCACCGGCACGATTTTAGCCTCCGGTTCCGAAGATAGAACTGTGCGACTTTGGCAGATTGGAACTGGACCGAAAGGAAACATTTCTGTCTCACCTTTGTGTACTTTGGCCGGTCGTTCGGGGATGATTAAAGCCATTGCGATCGCACCCAATGGTCAACATTTAGCCAGTGGCGGTCTGGATAACGCCATCCAAATTTGGGATTTAAAACAACATAAAGTGCTCTATACCCTGGGGGGACATCTGCAATCGGTGAACTGTTTGGCAATCAGTCCCGATGGTACCCTTCTAGTCAGTGGTAGTAAAGATAGAACTATTAAACTCTGGAATTTTTCCACAGGAAAACTGATTACTACCTTATCCGGCCATCGGGATATGGTGAATTCCGTGGCCTTTTCTCCTGATGGAAAACTCATCGTCAGTGGCAGTACAGACCAAACTTTAAATCTCTGGCAAATTCGCCAAGAAAAAGGCCAATTCTTCACCAACTTGGTTACCACCCTCACCGGACATACTGGGGCGGTGAATGCGGTGATTTTTGCGCCGGATGGTAAACTGGTGATTAGTGGCAGTTGGGACGAAACGATTAAAATTTGGCAAGTCTTGTCTTAACAATCAGGCGGATTAGCCTAGTTTGGACAGCAGTTGATTTGTTTCAGTGCGATCGCCACTCATCACCGAGGAACGATACCCATTCTGTCAATTCCCGTAAGATTATGACCTATTGTCTCAATTCAAACTGCCCTAACCCCTCCAATCCCCCCAATACCAAATTTTGTCTAACTTGTGGGGCTAAATTACTGTTACGCGATCGCTATCGGGCGGTACAACCCCTGGGCCAAGGGGGGATGGGTCGCACCTTTTTCGCCGTTGATGAAGACCGTCTCAATGCACCCTGTGTCATTAAACAGTTTTTCCCCCAAATTCAAGGGACTGCTGCCTTAGCAAAAGCTACGGAACTGTTTCAACGGGAAGCGGTGCAACTGCTTCATCTGGGGGAACATCCTCAAATTCCCTCTCTTTATGCTTATTTTGAACAAGATAAACGCTGGTATTTAGTCCAGGAATTAATTGACGGACCAGACCTTTTAAATGAACTCAAACAACAGGGAGCATTCAGCGAAAATCAAATTAAATCCCTGTTACTCGATTTATTGCCGGTTCTGCAATTTATTCATGACAATCATGTGATTCATCGAGATATAAAACCGGAGAATATTTTACGTCGTCGCAAGGATAATAAGCTAGTTTTAGTAGATTTTGGGGTTGCTAAAGAAGGGACGGGGACTGCCTTGGCTCAAATGGGAACTCGCGCCGGAACTCACGGGTATGCACCCCTAGAACAAATTCGCGGGGGTCAGGCATATCCCGCCAGTGATTTATATAGTTTGGGCGTGACTTGTATTCAGTTATTAACGGCAAAAATGCCCGATGATTTATATGATGGGATGAATGCCCGTTGGGTGTGGAAAGAGCAACTGGCAAAGCAAGGGAAAAGTACCTCTCCAATTTTAGCCCAAATTTTAGATAAATTGCTGCAAGAATTAGTGCGCGATCGCTATCAATCAGCGACAGAGGTTTTACAGGTATTACAACCGGGGGCGATCGCCTCCCCTCCTCCAAATCCAGTCCCTTCCCCTCCCCTCAAACCCCCTGCTGCACCCAAAACTCCTCCCTCCACCCGCGTTCAACCGGGAAAATTTGACCCGGTTTCCGTGGATTTAGCAGCGATTAAAACTCATTTTAGTCAAGGACAACCGGGCAATGCTCCCCCACCCAAACCCAGCACAACTCCCCCACCCAAAACCCCAGGATTTGACCCAATCGCCGATGAATTAGAAGCCTTACGTTCCGAATTTGGACAAGAACCGTAACCCCAAAAACTCCCTTATAACCAGAATTGGTATGAGAAAAGCCCGTATCCTGAATCATTTTACCTTAAAAATGGCATGAGCTATTGTCTCAATCCCCACTGTCAAAATCCCGAGAATCCAGCCGATATCAAATTTTGTCAAAGTTGTGGCACCGAGTTACAACTGAACGATCGCTATCGAGCACTTTCCCTCCTGGGAGAAGGGGGATTTGGCCGCACCTTCATCGCCGAAGATGCCGATCGCTTAAATGCCACCTGTGTGATCAAACAATTTTTGCCCTTACCCCAAGTTCAGCAAAATTCTGAATTATTGGAAACAGCGACTAAAATGTTCGCCCAGGAAGCTCAACGACTGTTACAACTCGGAGATCATCCCCAAATTCCTACCTTATTTGCGGATTTCTCCATTGACGGTCGTCTCTATTTGGTGCAACAATTCATCAATGGCAAAACTTTGTTGCAGGAGTTAGATGAAAATGGACCATTTTCTAGCGATAAAATCAAAAATTTATTATTAGATTTATTGCCAGTTTTACAGTATATTCATGATAAAAATGTAGTTCATAGAGATATTAAGCCAGAAAATATTTTAAGGCAAAAATCTGATGGAAAATATGTTTTAATTGATTTTGGCGTAGCTAAACAACTGAGTAGTAACGTTTTAGTTAAAACTGGAACAAAAATCGGGACCGAAGGCTATGCACCCATTGAACAACTGCGGGGAGGAAAAGCATATCCTGCCAGTGATTTGTACAGTTTGGGGGTGACTTGTATTCATTTGATGACTGATACAAATCCCGATGAATTGTACGATCCGATGAAAGGTCGCTGGTTGTGGCGAGAAGAATTAATCAAAAAAGGAATGACGATTGATCGCCGCTTAGAAAAAGTGATTGATAAGATGGTGCAGGAGTGGGTGAACGATCGCTACGAAAGTGCGGGAGTGGCGCTGGCCGACCTCTATTGGTCAATTCCTCAACGGTTTATGTCCAAATCCCCGACATCCCCAACGACGACCCCGACAATTAACCCCTCGATTCCGACCACCTGGAAATGTATTCATACTTTGACGGGTCATCAGAACTATGCGATCGCCGTGGCGATTAGCCCCGATGGAGAAACCTTAGCCAGTTGTAGTTATGATAAAACAATCAAGGTCTGGCATTTGGCTACCGGGAATGCGATCGGAACTTTAACCGCTCATACTGGGTGGGTGAGTTGCCTTGCAATTAGTCCCGACGGACAAATTCTAGTTAGTGGCAGTTTGGATAATACCCTAAAGTTGTGGGATTTGGGCAGTGGGAACTTATTGCAGACTTGGGATGGATTAAATGCCTATCCATTGTCGATTGCGATCAGTCCTGATGGGGGAATACTCGCGGCAGGTTGTTTTGACAGTACCGTGAAACTGTGGGACCTGACAACGGGGATGGCAATCGGGACTCTGACTGGACATACGGGGTATGTGGAATCTGTGGCGATCGCCCCGGACGGTAAAACCTTAGCCAGTGGCGGTGGATACGATGACCATACCATCAAATTATGGGACTTGAGCAGCGGCCTAGAGCAAACCACCCTCCAGGGACATTTGGCCTCAGTCCGTGCAGTCGCCTTTACCCCCAACGGTCAACAGTTAGTCAGTGGCAGTGAAGACAAAACCGTGAAACTGTGGGATTTACAGACCCACACCGAGATCTACAGCTTGCCGACCCTGAAGGATTGGGTACAAGCGATCGCAATCAGTCCCGATGGGGAAATCCTAGCCTGTGGCAGTCGCGATCGGCTGATTAGATTATTTCATCTGAGGACCGGACAAGAACTGTGCACCTTAAAATGGCATTCTGGACCTATTACCTCTCTTGCCTTTAGTCCGCAAGGCAACAAATTAGTCAGTAGCAGTTGGGATAATACAATCAAAATTTGGCAAGCTGTCTTGTCAACTGAAAATAAAACATAAAATAGGCAATCAAGCGCCGAGACAAAAATTTTGGTAAAGACTGATTATTGTATAACCACTTCTGAGTATTTGCTCGTATGACTTATTGCGTGAATCCCGCTTGTCCACATCCCCAAAACCCACCGAATATCCCGACTTGTCTAAGTTGTGGCTCGAATTTCCTGCTCAAAGAGCGCTACCGTACCATCCAACTTCTCGGAGAAGGGGGTATGGAACGAACTTTTTTGGGGGTGGATCAACAACAGCAAGACACCTACTGCATTATCAAGCAAATGCTGCCGGTCGAAACCGGCGAAGAAGCCGCAGCAAACAGTAGTACCCCAGAAAAGACTCTTGAAGTCTTCCATCACGATGCTCAACGTCGGCAGGCAATGGGAAATCATTCGCAGATTGCCAAGTTGCTAGATTATTTTGAGCAAGACAAACGCCTGTACATGGCGATCGAGTTTATCGACGGGCAAAGTTTGCTCGAAGAGATGGAACAACATGGCGCGTTCACAGAACCCCAAATCTGGGAACTGCTGGACCTCCTCTTACCCGTATTCAAAACCATTCACGATCGCAATATTATTCACCGAGATATCAAACCGGATAATATTCGTCGCCGCCAAAACGGACAATTAGTCCTGACGAATCTGGGCATTTCTAAACATTTAGCCAGTCTTGGACTCGCCCGAACCGGAAGCACCATTGGCACCGAAGGATATGCGCCCCCAGAGCAAATCCGGGGGGGACTCGCCTATCCGGCCAGCGACCTCTATAGTCTAGGGGTCACCTGCATTCAACTATTAACTGGAGAGTGGGTTGACGATTTGTACGACCCTCTGGAGGGAAGATGGATCTGGAGAGAACGACTCTGGAAAATCGGGACCGATGTGAGTGACCGTTTAGCCCAAATCCTAGAGAAACTCTTGCACGAGGGAGTGAATGAACGCTATCAGTCTGTAACCGAAGTTCTGAAAGACTTGGATTCCCAGCGACCGACCTTTTTGAATCGGTCAGAAGAGCAAAGTTTACCGCCCACCGTCCCCACCTCCACCCCAGGGGCCACTCCACCCCAGGGAAATCCCAATGCCTGGAGATGCATCCGGACCCTCAAAGGTCATCAAGGTTGGGTATGGGGGATCTCCTTTAGTCCCGATGGCAGTACCTTAGCTAGTGGTAGCGCCGACCAAAGGGTAATCCTGTGGGATATCCCCACGGGCGATCGCCTCCGGACCCTAGAGGGTCATTCCGATTTAGTCCTGTGTGTCGCCTTTAGTCCCGTATCTCCCCTGTTGGCCAGTAGCAGTCGAGATAAAAGCATCATTCTGTGGAACGCCAAAACCGGGGAACGGATTCGGAATCTTCGGGGATGGTTTTCCGGCCATTCTGAATTAGTAGATGCTCTAGCCTTTAGTCCGGATGGGACCATCTTGGCGTCCGGGAGTTGGGACCGGAAAATTATTCTGTGGAATCCATCCACCGGCAAACCATTTCGCAAGCTCAGGGGCCACTCAAGCTGGGTCTATTCCCTCGCTTTTAGTCCCGATGGCATTACCCTAGCCTCGGGCAGTCGCGACACCACCCTGATGCTGTGGAATGTCCACACGGGCAAGCAGTTTTTTACCCTCTACGGCGATTCTGGCCTCGTCAATGCCGTGGCTTTCAGTCCCGATGGCAAAACCATCGTTAGCGGCAATTTTGACGGAACTCTCATCTTGTGGGATGTGGGTCGAGGTGAACAAATCACCCGTTTATCGGGACATTCAGAACGGATCAATACTCTAGCCTTTAGTCCCGATGGTAAATTACTCGCCAGTGGCAGTCGGGATCAAACCGTTATCATCTGGGATATCGGCCAGCGATCGCCCCTATGTACTCTGAGTGACCATAGCGATCGCGTCTTTGGCGTCGCCTTCAGTCCCGATAGCAAAACCCTCGCCACTGCCGCAGGAGATGAGACGGTTAAGTTGTGGCAGGCACCGTGATGTTTGTCATTGGTCATTGGTCATTGGTCATTGGTCATTTGTCATTTGTCATTTGTCATTGGTCATTGGTTGTTGGTCATTGGTTGTTGGTCATTGGTTGTTGGTCATTGGTTATTGGTCATTGGTTGTTGGTCATTTGTCATTGGTCATTTCCGGCGTTCGTAGTAACGACTGAAGTCGTTATCCCTCTTAAAGTTCGTAGTAACGACTGAAGTCGTTATCCCCATCATCCCTCCTCCAGGTCCTGCAAAATTGACCGAATCGAGTTGAGATAGGCAA
>NZ_JAFLQW010000541.1 GCF_017313335.1 Phormidium pseudopriestleyi FRX01
CAAGGTCCGGGGACCGTTCGTAAAAAACCTACTCTTTTAAGGGGATGAGGGCAGACTGTCCAAAATGGGATGCACCCCAAAATTTTATCTTGAGGGGGTTAGTTTTGGGAGCTAATTTCGCTTGATATTTCTCTGCTTTTGGGCGATGAAAAGAGGTGAAATTTTACCGGGTCTCCCCCGGTAAATCCGCTATTAATCACCACCCAATGAAGCAATTAAAATTGAGGGACTTTCCAATATAAAGGGCAGGAATCCTGATTGATTTTGCGGGAATAATCTAATCTAGCCAAGGGGGGAAAACCCTCAGCGATCGCCAGATATACGGATCCTGTCTCAAACTGACCCACCCTAATAATTTGAGAAACTTTGGCAAGAAAATCGTCTAGGTTTAGGATTCGGGGTTGATTTTTTTTCCGCATGAGTTACTTTAATGTTGTACGATACTCAATCGAGACTTGTACAAGCCAACCACCACCATGCAAACTTATCACTACGTTCTAGCAAGCCAAAAATTCTTATTAGAGGAAGAACCATTTGAAGAAGTGCTCAAAGAACGGACGAGATACTACCACGAAACCGAAAAAGAGATTGATTTTTGGCAGGTAAACCAACCCGCCTTTCTGGAAGCGCCAGAAATGGCCGAAGTGAAAGCCAAATGTCCTCAACCCTCCGTGGCGGTAATTTCCACCAATCCGCAATTTATCACCTGGTTAAAATTGCGTCTGGAATATGTGCTGACGGGCGAATTTCAGGCCCCCTCTGAGACAATTCCCGATCCATTAGCCTCCCAAGGGAGTTAAGGAATCCGTTAAACTGCCTGATGAATACTTGGAGAGAGACCCGGGATCATAACTATGCGGCTATTCCTACGAAACTGTTTGAAGCGATCGCACTCCTGGCTGAGTCCAGCATTCCTCGCCCTGAGTGGGTTGACCCTGTTCGCCCCTCCTGGTTATGCTCAACCGACCTATCCAGCCTGTCAACCGCCCCTCCCAGACGAGTATCTTGTCTTGGTCCCCACGGCAACGGTTGCTGCACAGGAGGAGATTCGGCGATTGATTCCCGGGGCGATCGAGACCACGGTTTGTAACTATGTGAATGAAACCGTCACCCGTCTGGGGGGGTTTGGAAGGGCTGACACCGCCCAAGAATGGGCGCAGTATGTCAATTCTCAACTCGGAATAGTCGCTTATGTAGTCCGGCCTGCGGGTGTGGCGGCTACCCCCAGTCCTCTCCCGGTCGTCCCGTCGTCGGCAGGGATCTACAATCCGCAGCCTCTAGGAAACGGTTATGCCGTTTTGGTGGATTTTTTCAGCAATCCCCAAGTCGCTGGGGAATTGTGGCAAATCTTGAGAAGCGATATCGGATTAGTCTCCTACGGACAACGGCCTTATCTGTTAGCCGAATGGACCAATCAACAAAACAGGGCCAATCAGATTTTGCAAACTCTGAGCGATCGCGGTTTTTTTGCAACCGTCGTGGATAGCGGCAACGTGATTTTATTAGACAACGCCGTTCGGTTGGACTAATGCAGTCTCTGGTTCCCTCCTCGATGTCTTGGAGAGGGAACCAGAGGTAGCTCAGGGTATTCCAAAAAATAAATCATTCCTATTCAGTTTTTAAAGGAGTAGGGTGGGCATTGCCCACCTTCTGTTCGGTGGCTTCACCACCCTACAATTGCTATTTTATTTTTTGGAGTTCCCTCAAACTTTAATCCCGATTCAATAGGTTTGACCTGCGATATAGGCAATACAAACCCCTAAAAGCGCCCCGACAATCACCTGAAACGGAGTGTGACCCAGGAGTTCCTTCAAACGGGCTTCATTCAAATCGTGGTCCTCACTAAAAAACTCATCCACAATTTGGTTGAGAATTCGAGCTTGCTTTCCAGCAGCTTGTCTAACTCCGGCGGCATCATACATCACGATCACTGCAAAAATTGTAGCCAGAGCAAACTCGGTACTATTCCAGCCGGCAGTTTGCCCGATGCCCGTTGCTAACGCGGTAACCAACGCTGAATGAGCACTGGGCATTCCGCCCGTTTCCACCAGAACCCGAAAATTAAACTTGCGATTTCTCGCAAGTTCGATCGCTAACTTCGTTGATTGAGCGATCAAACAGGCTAGGGTTGCAACCAGCAGCACGCGGTTGTCGATGATATTGCCGATCTCCTGCATGGTGTTTTGCGCCTTTTAATTACTGCGGTTGGTGATAAAGTCCGCGAGGGTCAGAAGGGGTATCGCTTTGTTGCCAAAACTTGCCAGTTCTGCCTTAGCCTGCTCAATTAATGCTTGAGCCTGCCGAGTCGATTCTTCTAACCCCCAAATACTCGGATAAGTTGCCTTTTGCGCTTGCAAGTCTTTTCCTGCGGTTTTGCCTAACTCTTCCTGAGTCTTGGTAATATCGAGAATATCATCAATAATCTGAAAGGCTAACCCAATATTTTGGGCATAACGGGAGAGTCGTTGCAAATCTTCATCACAAGCGCCTCCTAAAATAGCCCCACAAACCACACAGGCTTCGAGTAAAGCCCCAGTTTTATGGGTGTGGATAAAATGGAGGGTTTCCACAGAGGTATCGGTTTTGCCTTCGCATTGCAAGTCTACCACTTGCCCTCCAACCACTCCATCGGCCCCAAATGCATGAGCTAATTGGGCGATCGCCTTTAAAACCCGAGGTGCCGGAACATTCTGAGTTTGGGTTGCCACCACTTCAAAGGCATACACCAACAACCCATCCCCGGCCAAAATCGCGATATCATCCCCATAAACCTTATGATTCGTCAGCTTACCCCGACGGTAATCATCATTATCCATCGCCGGAAGGTCATCATGGATTAAGGACATGGTATGCACCATTTCCAAGGCACAAGCGGTTGGCATCGCCATTTCCACCGTACCCCCAACCAGTTCGCAACTGGCTAAACACAAAATCGGACGCAGACGCTTGCCACCGGCTAACAGGGAATAGCGCATCGCCTCATAAATTGTGGACGGGGCCTTAATGGGCAGAGATTGGTCCAGTGCAGCTTCTACCAAAGCCTGCCGTTCCCCTAAATACGTTGATAAATCAAATTCGGATTGTTTCCTCACGGAATCCGTATCATTGGTTAAAACCATCCCTTCCTTCCTCGTACTTGTCTGATGAGCTAACGATTCCACCGCTGGAGGCGGTTGGCGTTGATGATGAACTTACGCTGCTTTTGGCACCGCTTACAAGTTATCTAGGCGACTAACCCTCACCCAGGCAACCGGGCTAACTTTAGCCGCTTGCTGCTACTTGAGTCTCAAACTATTGTAAGGGTTTGAGGTATTTTTACGACTTTAATTTTTTGGAAAAAGATGGCGCGAAAGCGGGAGTTTTCAGGGACTATTTTTTAACCCAGCCCTGAAAACTCCCTCGGTGAAAAGTCTCTGTTCAATCTAATCCTAAGCGCCGGATATAACTCTTTACGGTATTCTGTAACAACAGGGTCACGGTCATGGGTCCGACTCCACCGGGAACTGGGGTAATAAATCCCGCCACTTCTTTCACCGAGTCATAGTTGACATCCCCGGTTAGCCGAGATTTTCCCTCATAATCGGTGACGCGGTTAATGCCAACATCAATGACGATCGCCCCGGGTTTGACCATTTCTGCGGTGATCAGTTCGGGTCGTCCCACTGCCACCACCAGAATATCTGCACTGCGGGTAATCGCGCCTAAATCTGGCGATCGCGAATGGGCCATTGTTACCGTAGCATCAGCGGCTAACAACATTAAGGCGATCGGTTTACCCACTAGGATACTGCGCCCCACAATTGTTGCCTGTTTGCCTTTCGGGTCAATGCCATAATTTTTAAGCAGGGCCATCACTCCAGCCGGAGTGCAACTACATAATCCCGGTTCCCCCCGCATCAACCGTCCCAAATTCACCGGGTGTAATCCATCTACATCTTTATCGGGATGGATGTGATTGATGGCAGCTACAGCATCGAGATGTTTCGGTAAGGGCAGTTGCACCAAAATTCCATCAACGCGATCGTCCTCGTTGAGTTCGGCGATCGCCTGCATCAATTCTTCTTGAGTCGTTTCCGTGGGGAAATGCCGTCCGTATGAGGCGATCGCAACTTTGCCACAGGACCGTTCCTTATTGCGAACATAAGCAGCAGAGGCAGGATTATCACCCACCATCAGAACCGCCAACCCCGGCGGGCGGCTGGCTTTCTGTACTAACGCCTCCACCTGCGATCGTAGGTGGCCTTGAATCTTTTCAGCGACGGCTTTCCCGTCTATAATAACGGCTGTTTTGGTCATGATTAGGCTTGGGAGTTGCTGGAACAATCCAGCTACAGCAGTGAATATTGCTCTCTATGATTGTCTCATAGTCTGGAGCGGGGTCATTTGTCATTTGTCATTTGTCATTTGTCATTTGTCATTTGTCATTTGTCATTTGTCATTTGTCATTTGTCATTTGTCATTTGTCATTTGTCATTTGTTATTTGTCATTTGTCATTTGTCATTTGTCATTTGTCCTTGGGGGATGGGGGATTTTCGTAGTAACTACTTCAGTCGTTCTCCGGTGTTCGTAGTAACGACTGAAGCACCTGCTCCCGGACTGGAGGCAGAGCCTCCAAAGAGGCATTACTTGGCAGAGCCAAGTAACGAGAGAGCTTGGGGGAGATAGGGGAGGTCAAATTGTAATCAATCAACAAATTTACCTCATTGCTCCCTTAATTTATGACAATCCTTTATCCTCGCTATTTTAGATTTAAAATCACCTCTTTAGCCACCGCTTCCACCACATTAATACTCACCGAATTTCCCAATTGATAATAAGCCCGATCGCCTTTCGGATGGAGAATAAACTCATCGGGAAATCCCTGTAACCTCGCCGCCTCTCGGGGAGTAATTTTCCGCACTCGCCCCTGATGATAGACCCCCAACCGATTGGCATCACTCGCCACTAACGTCACCGCAATTTTTTCCGGGTCTAAAAACTTATAAACCTCAAATGAAAAATTACCCGAAACTGGCTTATATTTCCCTTGCACAATTTTCAGATAATTCTTCAACACCAAAGACTGTAAAATTTGCTCCAAGTTAGGAGACTCAAAAAACGTAGCAATTTGCTCCTGACTCAGCAACTTCCCATCTTGGTCTTTTCCAAACTTGCTATTGCGCCGCTTCAGGATAAACCGATTCATTAATTCAATTTCATCAGCGCTACATTCCCCGCGCAACCCCAACTCCCAAGAATGAATCGAATTCCCCCCTCGATAGTCAATTAATCGCATCCCATGTAAGCGATTCAAATCTCCATCTAATCGCTTCTCCAAAGCTCTAACAAACTCCCGTGAACAATCATAGTCTTTCGGTGGATTATCTTCTAAAATATCCGCCACCGTTACAGTTTTCAACTCCGGATAAAACAAAGAAAGTTGCTGAGGATTATACGAATGAGAATCTTTCGGTCCTGGGTCAGAAAACAATCTATATTTGGGAGCAGCCTTGAACAACCCGACTAGATAAACCCGCAAGCGATTTTGAGGTAAATCAAAATTAGCACTGTTCAGCACAAATATATCAAAACTATAACCTATTGCTTCAAGTTCATGTTGAATTGTTTTAATTGTTTTACCGCTATCATTTGTTAACAAACCCCGCACATTTTCAAAGATAAAAGCTGTAGGTTGATAGGTATCAATTAAACGAGTAATTTCAAAAAATAGGGTTCCTCTGGTATCCCCAAATCCGGCCTTTTTACCGGCAGCGGAAAACGACTGACAGGGAAACCCAGCTAATAAAACATCATGAGGCGGCAGCTTTTCCAGAATCCGGATATCCCCTTGGGGAGACTCGCCGAAATTTTGCTGATAAACCCAGCCGGAATCGGCATTAATTTCGCTACTCAAAACACATTGAGTTTTGATAGCAAGTTTTTGGGCTGCTTTCTCAAAGCCTAATCTCATGCCACCGATACCCGCAAATAAATCGACAAAGCGGATAGTTTTCATCGGGAAAAGTTCTTAATTTTCTGTCTTCGGATTAGGAATTTGTCATTAGTCGTTGGTCGTTGGTCCTTGAACTAGGGACAAATGACAAACGACCAATGACAAACAACAAATGACAAACCCCTTTCCTCTCGATCGCCCTTAATCTACCCCCTCAATTGGTGCAAATCCTTGGCGTTGGACGTTTTCGCTAACATGACGGGGTTCTAAAAATTGCAACAAGTAATCCGGTCCCCCCGCCTTGGAACCCACCCCAGACAACTTAAATCCACCAAAGGGTTGTCGCGCTACGATCGCCCCGGTAATCCCTCGATTAATATAGAGGTTACCCACTTCAAACTCGGCGTAGGCGCGATCAATATGAGAAGGCGTCCGCGAATATAACCCACCCGTTAAGGCAAAATTCGTCCCATTGGCAATCGCTAACGCTTCATCGAAATCTTTAGCCCGAATCACCGATAACACCGGACCAAAAATCTCTTCTTGGGCGATCGCCGCATCCGGTTTCACATGACTAAAAATGGTCGGTCCAATAAAATAACCATTCTCTGGAACCTCCATTTCTAAGACTAATTCCGCCTCAGCTTTCCCTTTGGCAACATAGCCTTGAATGCGATCGCGCGCATTGGCATCAATCACGGGTCCAACTTGGGTACTCGGTTCTTCTGCCACCCCGACATTCAGCGATCGCGTAGCTTCCACCAACCGATTCACAAACGCCTCGTACACCGGTTCTAACACAATCACCCGCGAACAAGCCGAACATTTTTGTCCACTATATCCGAATGCCGATTGCACCACCCCCGCCACCGCTGGATCGAGGTCCGCACTTTCATCCACAATCACTGCATTTTTGCCACCCATTTCCGCAATCACCTTTTTCAGGTGTTTTTGTCCCGGTTGTAAAATGGCAGCTTCAGCATAAATTTGACAGCCAACTTCTTGAGAACCCGTAAACACAATGGTATTCACATCGGGATGTTTGACCAGATGAGAACCCACCGTTGAACCTTTACAGGGAATATATTGAAATACTCCCGATGGGATTCCCGCTTCGACTAAAATTTCGGCAAATTTAGCGGCAATTACGGATGAAACTTC
>NZ_JAFLQW010000114.1 GCF_017313335.1 Phormidium pseudopriestleyi FRX01
ATGAGAGATAAACTGCATCCTATCAGGTTGGCGTTGGACCGGATCCAGCCCATTGGATTAAATACGACCTCTGTCAATGTCTCTATCCTCCTACTCGACTGACTTCTTGCTGATTTTAGCCGCTAATCAGGGGGGAATTATGACGGTTTTCAGTGCGGGGCGTCAGTTCTGTGGCATTAATAGGCAAGCGATTCACATAACGGTGCGATCGCCTCCGATGGTCCGACCAGAGAGATGTAAGCTTGAGTCAGATATCGACCGGCAGCTTCCTGGGCCTCCTCTGGAGAAATTCCGGCAACCTCTTCAGTGAAGCGCGTATCAAAATCAATCCCTAGACCCAAGATTTCATACCAACCAAAGACTTGAGCGATTTGAGCGTTGGTTTGCTTGCCAAGGGCATATTGACCAAGGAGCTTATTTTTGGCTGACTGTAACTCGTCCTCAACCAAGGTGGTATTGCTCAAACGCTCCACTTCAGTTTGTAGACATTTAAGGGCGATCGCCGTATTTTCATGAGCCGTCCCCATATAAACCACAAACGCCGATTCCCGCAGCCGAGTCGGGTAGAATGCCGAAACATCGTATGCTAAACCCCGTTTTTCCCGGAGTTCCACAAATAACCGGCTGGATAACCCATTTCCCAAATAAGTATTCAGTAACTTGAGGATGGCATAATCCCTCGGGTTGGGATTCAAGGGGTCATTTCCCAAAACCGAAGGACCCAGATACCCTGCCATCACGATGGACTGTTGAGTATCCTGGATGGAACTGAGAAAGCGGGGATTTGGTTTTAATCGGGGTAATTCCAAGGGTGGCACAGCAACAGAAGGAGCCTGCCAATCTCCAAACACGGATTCAACCAAAGCCGTTGCTTCTAACGGTGAAATTCGACCCGTGAGACTAATCACGATGCGATCGGGGCGAAAATAGGTCTGATGATAGGTTTGTAAATCGAACCGAGTCAACTGAGATACCGTAGCTTCCGTTCCCAGAACCGAACAAGCGTAGGGGTGATCTGGGTACATTGCTCGCCGCATTTGGTCATAGCCAATGGTAAACGGTTGTTCCTGCTGAGAGCGAATTCCTTGCAGAGTTAGACGGCGTTCCAGTTCCACCTCAGACTCAGGAAAAGTGGGCGATCGCAACAGTTCATGAGATAGCCGCAACAACTCCGGGAAATCCCCCGAAACCGTCTTCAAACTCAGCAAAAAATAATCCGGCGTCGTATCGGTACTCAGGGTCGCCCCCACCGACTCCACCAATTCAGCAATTTCTAAGGACGATCGCCCTGAAGTCCCCTTCGTCAACACCGCAGACAGCAGATGCGACAATCCCGCCTGAGTTGGGGACTCCCAAGAACTCCCGGCATTAATAAAAATTCGGGCAGCAATGATATCAGCGGCGGGATTTTCCACGGCAATCACCACTATGCCATTGTCCAAAACCGTGCGATGGATTGTCTTCTCTAGCGATTGCGTCACGTTCTGTGTCACGAAAATTAGGTTCCTTGTATTTGTCTGAGGTGGATTCGTCTGGGGTTTAACTCAGTCCAGAGGTTTGAGTTCTGTGACTGCGTAATATTGGGGGCATAAATAGTTATTGGCTACCCGTTGCAAGTCTGCTGCATTATAGGATTGAATGCAATCAGGATAGGCAACGGCTGCCGTGGCTTCGGCAATGGTTTGATAGTAACCATACAACCCAGCTAGTTGAGACGGGGTTTCGGTGGAAAAGGCATAATCATTACAGAGCAGACGTTGAGCGCGGGCCAGTTCCGCCTTACTAATGGGTTGAGCCTGTAACTCATCGATGCGATCGAGAATCACATTTTCCACCAGATCCAGATGTTTTGGATCGAGCCATGCTCCAATTGTAAACAAGCTGGAATCCCGTTGGAGCGAAAAATCGCTACCGATGCCGTGAACCAGTCCCCGGAGCTCCCGCAATTCTCGCACCAATCGGGAATTTCGTCCCTCTGCCAGGACGACTGCCAGCAAGTCTAACCCGTAGGCATCATGTAACTCTTCTACCCCGGGTCCTGTCCAAGCTAGGGTTAACCTCGCCACTTCCAAACGCGGTAAGAACAGTTCCCGACGCCGAACTTCGGTCATTGGGGGTTCTGCTTCTTGTTTGAGGTCCTCCCATTCCAGGGGAGTGGGAAAGCTGTTGAAGGAGTCCTGTACTAAGTCGAGGGTTTCGGCTAAGGTGACGTTGCCGACGATCGCCACGGTCATATTTTCCGGTTGGTAGTGGCAGCGATGGAACATCCGCATTTCTTCGGGCGATCGCTCCATCAAAATTTCCGCCTCGCCAAATACTGGGCGTCGATAAGGATGCTGGTGATAAATGGTCTCCATCATCGCTTGAAATCCCAGCCAATCAGGATTATCCACCGATTGGCGAATTTCTTCCAGTACCACGTCCCGTTCCCGCAGAAATTCATCATCGGGAATCGCTGGATGCAGCAACAGATCCGCCAAGGCAGGCAGACTTTCTTTTAAATAGGGTGCGGCAACGGTAATGAAAAAGTGAGCATAGTCATGACTCGTGGCGGCATTGGTCATCCCACCCCGATTTTCAATCAGACAGTCAAAGGCACCTGGAGGCTGGATTAGGGTCCCTTTGAAAATCATGTGTTCCAGGAAATGAGCCATTCCTGACCAGGTGTCAGGTTCTCGGATTGCACCTGCTTTAACCCACACATCAACCACAACCACGGGTGTAGCACTGATATGTTGGTGAATCACGGTTAATCCATTCGCCAGCCTTACGATATTTCCTGGAAACTCCGATTTCTTGAGCAGTGCAGACAAACTTTCTAATCTCAAACCTGAATTTAGTGATAAATTATCTCATCCTAACGCTTCATTTCACACTATGCTGCATGAATTGATACAGACTTTCTCTGGAACGGGAGAAAGGGGATAGGGAACTTTTGAAAATTCTCTGCCATTTCCTCCCTAGAGGGACCCCATCGAACCGGATAGGGGTCCCGGCTTCGTTGCCCACAGCCTGATGATTGTGGGTAGGGTCTTCGTTCAACTTTCCTTTGCCTACGGGTCTCAAGTATTCGACTTTAACCCAATTGAAAATCCAGGGGTTTCTGAACCCTTCCCTGATTTTTATCCGGATGGAATAATTTTCAGTCTGTGTTGTAAGGAAGAAGCGTTACATCGGTTGGAATGCGGAATTTCCCGAATTTCTGCAAACTGAAACTCGAAGAGTTAGAGGACCAAACCCTCATCTTTAATCCTAGACTCTCCCGAGAGCGATCGCCTTGACTGAGGTTCGTTCATTAATTTATTTTTTAAACATCTCACATTGTGTAAAGTCAGGGATTGATTGAGATTTTCAATCGGTTTAAAGAAACTCTCCGCAAATTGGGGATTTGATAATATTTTAAAGTTAAATTTTTCTGTTTATTAAGAAAGATTGTCCCTGAAAATAAGCTATAAGGATTGACTTGAGGCAGAGAAGCCTCCTGAGACGTGACTGCCCTTGAATGAGTTGGCAGTCACGTTGTTTTTTAATCCCCAAAGGAATATTTCTGTACCCCAATGGGGAAATGAAGCACTTTCGTATCTATCTTTACAAAGTTGTCGGGACGAGATTATCAGCCAAGCGGATTGGGGCTAAACCGGAGCTGGAAGAATTGAATAATAAAGGATGAGACGAATTTGACTTTGAAATGTTCCGGATATTGGAGCTTTAGACACGAGAGGGTTTGACCCCAAATAATTTAAAAAATAGCCGGATGTTTTGTAGATATTCCGTAGAGAGAAATAACAGTCAAAAAAGGAATTTATCTATGAGCATCTACAAATGCTTTGTGTTATCTGGCTTGCTCTTATTAGGGATGAATGCCAACTTTTCAGGCATTGAATATCTTACTTCAAAAGAAAATAACTCCGATGGAAATGCTCAAATTGCCAGCGCGGATGTCTCCCGTGGAACCGAACCTGATCATCGGGGAAGTGGACGATAAGAACCTCACCGATCGCCCAATTGACGATTGCGCAGAGCGTTCCCAGGTCAAGATCAACACAGACCCGAACCAACGCCAGTTTGAAGCCAAAATTCCTGATAGTCTATGGGGTTGGCGCTCATCAGTCAGCGCAACGCAGGAATTCATTCCAGGGTACATCTTTCCATTTTTCCGGTCATTCCCATTCCTCATGACAGAACTCATCAGAGCACTTTAAAGCTGCTCCTGTTCATGGAGCGATCGCCATCAAACCTGATGGAAGGCGATCGGGTCCAGACAGAAAACCGTACCTGATCAAGGTACTATCTGGTCGGATTGACACTCCCGATGTCTAAAGACACGGGGATTCTTGCACAGCCTTAGACCAAAGCCTAAGTCTGATGGGCACTGCTCATTGTGCCTCTAATAAGTCCGCTCAAATTAGATTTGAACTTTCCCTTTACGTTTAGG
>NZ_JAFLQW010000439.1 GCF_017313335.1 Phormidium pseudopriestleyi FRX01
AAGGGGCCTCTGAACCCGCCAGTGAGAACGCCCCTGCGCCAACAGCGCCACCCCCTGTCGGGGTCCGACCTAGTAATATTGGTTGGATTTCAGAAAACTTGTTACTTCCGCAGGTCCTGCCGAATGTCGTGCCCACCGCTACGCAAAAAGGGGGATGTATCGATGAACCGAATCCTCAGCCCTTTTTGGTGCCGTAACTGTTGTCATAACGGGGTTGTTGGGTCTGCAAACAGGCGATCGCGTCTTTTATATTTTTGGCACATCCTGGAATGTGTTCCCCTCGTTACAAAATTTGGAATTTGACAACTGGGGAACTGCTGGATGCACTCACTGGGCATACTGACTCGGTGGAATCTCTCGCCTTTACTCCCGATGGACGAACTCTGGTCAGTGGCAGTGGAGGGGTTTGGACTGCGAACGGTGACAACAGCAGGACTTACGGCAATGTTGAAAATCCACCCTAAATGTAGAGGCGATTCGCGAATCGCCTCTACATTGAGGTTTTAATGTTAAAGATTGCGTAAGTTCTGAACAGCATCAAGATTTGGCGGTTACAATAACAGTAATTCCTATTGGCTTAAAACCTACATAAATTTATTAAGGGAAATTATCAACGATGTTCACTCAAACAGATAAAAAATATTATAGTCCAGAAGAATACCTGGCGTTGGAAGAACAATCCGATTACAAAAGCGAGTACCGAGATGGAGAAATTGTCCCTATGACTGGGGGAACTACCAATCATAATGAATTAGCGTTAACTTTAGCCGCTTTACTCAAACTGAAACTCAGAAAACAAAACTATCGGGTTTATATGGGTGATGTTCGTCTGTGGATTCCTCGCTATCGCCAATACACCTATCCCGATATTATGGTGCTTGGCGGCGAACCAATTTATACGGATAGTGGAGTTTAAGGGATGAGGAAAAAGAAGACAGGATTTATGCAAATTTTGAAAATCGACCCTAACTGTAGAGGCGATTCGCGAATCGCCTCTACAGTTAGGGTTTAATCTTAACGAGTGCGTAAATGCTAAAATATGAATTTCACCCAATATTGAACGGTCTTTTTAAAATGTTTGGCAGAATATCGAATTACCCTTTATCCTAGGACAGGTGAATGTAAGTTTAGGGAATCGTTCGATGTTTGAACAGTTATTTACGGAATTTACCGATCGCGATCGCACCTTACCAGGCAATCGTCGTCCCCTCAAAGGCGTAATTATTGGTGCGGGTCAAGTCGGGATGGCTTGTGCTTATTCCATGTTAATCCAAAATACCCTGGATGAGATGCTCTTGGTGGATGTCAACCAAGAAAAACTCCAAGGGGAAGTTATGGATTTACTCCACGGTGTCCCCTTCATTGACCCTACAGGAATCCGTTCCGGTACTTTGGCCGAAAGTGATGACCCAGATATCGTCATTATTACCGCTGGTGCAAAACAACAACCGGGGGAAACTCGCTTAGATTTGCTGAATCGCAATGTACATATTTTTAAAGAATTGATTCCGCAAATTGTTGAATATTGTCCTCATGCGATTCTGCTGTTGGTGACAAATCCGGTGGATATTATGACATACGTCACCCTGAAGTTATCAGGGTTTCCCTGTAACCGAGTCTTCGGTTCGGGGACGGTTCTGGATACGGCCCGGTTTCGGTATTTGTTGGCAAATCAATTACAGATTGATCCGCGCAGTTTTCATGCCTATATTATCGGGGAACATGGGGATAGTGAGGTTCCGGTTTGGAGTAAGGTGAATATTTCTGGGATGAATCTGTGTAGTGGAGGAATTGAGGACTGTTCCGAAGCGGATCAAGACCGATTGCAAGGGATTTTTGACCAGGTAAAAAATGCAGCCTATGAGGTGATTAAGCGCAAAGGTGCGACGTCTTATGCGATTGGGTTGGGGGTGACGGATATTGTGAAAGCGGTGTTGAGAAATCAAAACCGGGTGTTAACGGTGAGTAGTTTTATTCATGGGGTTAATGGCATCAATGATGTCTGCCTGAGTTTGCCTGCGGTGGTGAATCGTGAAGGGGTGACTCGGGTTTTGGATTTGTCTTTGACGCCCAATGAAGAAAAGCTGCTGCAACAGTCGGCGACGGTGTTGAAAGAGGCGATCGCCAAGTTGGACTTATAAGTGAGATAAAGTCTTTCTCAGTCATTCGTACATTTAAGCTGTAGGCGAGACAAGTATATTGATCGCCCCTAAGACATCGGGACAGAATTAGCTTACAAACCGGGTTTCTGGCCCAAGTTACTGCGAATTGCGACAGATTTTCACAAGAAACCCGGTTTCTGGCCCCTCAGATGGAATCGGATACCGGCGTCCTGGGAGGATAGCCGATCGCCCTGGGGATGGGCAATGGGTGGGCAAATTCGTTAAATTAAGACCAATAAACCCAAATATTTCTCAGCCCGAATCTACCCTAACTCCTTGGAGACTTAACCTCATGACTGCTACTTCTTCCCAGGCGAATCCATTTCCTTTTGATTTTGCGCCGCATCCGACTGGAGATGCCGAACTCCTGCAACAACTCGCATTTATCCCCGGATTGAAAGAAACTCTGGCAGTCCGTCAGGTTCATGCGTTGGAACACGCGACAGTCTGGGTATTGAGCGAAACCTCCGGTGAGAGGGTCCCTCAAGACAGCCAACCGGGGCGATCGCTGGATAATGATGGATTGGGGGGAATGTCCACCGATCGCGGATTTTATCTCTATGGCCATGTTAACCTCCCCGACCTGCGTCGCGCCGTTCATGTCGCCCACGATCGCCTGACCCGGGGAGAATGGGACCTCGCAGTTCATCCCCGTTGTGGCACCAATCTGTCCGTGGGAATGCTGATTACTGCCGGGTTAGCCTTCGGAATCACAATGGTCCTTCCCCGAGACCCCATCTCCCAACTTTTGGGTTTAGGTGTAGCGGCAACCGCTGCCTCTCAGGTGACCCCAGACCTCGGCATCCTAGCTCAACGCTACCTCACCACGGCCATTCCCTTTAATCTGGCGATCGAAGAAATCACCCCCACCCAAGATATGTGGGGACGTTCCGCCCATTTTATCGGGGTCCGGTGGATCGAGTAGTTAATAAAACTTAAAGATTGGAACATTCCAGAGTATCCCGTTAGAGTAGTACGCTGAAGCAATTCCCCTTAAACTTTTCGTTCAATTCATCAGAAGGAAAAAAAACAGATGGTTCAACGTGGTTCTAAAGTTCGCATTCTGCGTAAAGAGTCCTACTGGTCTCAAGAAGTTGGCACCGTTGCCACTGTAGACCAAAGCGGGATCCCCTATCCCGTGATTGTTCGCTTTGACAAAGTGAACTACTCCGGGATCAACACCAACAACTTCGGGATGAACGAAGTTCATGAAGTCGAAGCGCCCAAAGGTGGAAAAGCCTCTGCTGGCAAGGGTGGCACCGCAACCAAGGCGGCTGATCGCAAAACCGGGACCGATGCCACCAAAGGCAGCAAAAAGACCGCCAAACCAGAAGCCGGTAGTAGCGGTACAGTAGAAGGCGACCCCAACCAAGGAACAGAATCCCGCTAACTGGTGCCGGAACTCCCTGAAGTTGAAACAGTGTGTCGAGGGTTAAATCAATTAACCCTCGGTACGAGGATCCTGGGTGGCGATGTTTTGCTGACGCGAACCATCGGCCACCCAGTTTCACCTAGAGATTTTTTGGAGGGAGTCCAGGGATGCGCGATCGCCTCGTGGCAGCGTCGAGGCAAATATCTCCTAGGGCAACTGTGCGACTCCAAAGATGCCGATGCGGCTAACCGGGGCAGTTTAGGAGTCCATCTGCGGATGACTGGGCAACTGTTATGGGTCCAGCGAGAGGAACCCTTGCAGAAACATACCCGAGTGCGCCTCTTCTTCGAGGGCGATCGGGAATTGCGGTTTGTGGATCAACGCACCTTCGGTCAAATGTGGTGGGTCCCCCCAAATATTCCTACCTCCTCTATCATCACCGGATTAGCCAAATTAGGTCCAGAACCCTTGAACCCTGAATTTTCGGTCGAATACTTCACTCGCCAACTCCACAAGCGTCAAAAAGCGATTAAAACCGCCCTCCTGGACCAAACTATTGTTGCCGGGGTGGGGAATATTTATGCCGATGAAAGTCTGTTCCTGAGTGGGATTCTGCCCACCAAGCTCTGTGCTCACCTGAGTGGGGCAGAAATTGAGCGACTGCACAGCCAAATTATTCAAGTCTTGCAAAAGGCGATCGCTGCCGGGGGAACCACCTTCAGCAATTTTCTCAACGTCAGCGGTGTCAATGGCAACTATGGGGGGATGGCTTGGGTTTACAATCGCGCTGGGCAACCTTGTCGCGTCTGTGGTACTCCCCTGCATCGCCTTAAGTTGACAGGACGTTCTAGCCATTTTTGCCCCAATTGTCAGAGTTAGGGTTTGGGGGATGGGGGGGTAAGGGAGTCCAAAAAAATAAATTATCCAAGTTCTGTAGTGAAAAACTTACTTGACTATGATTGCTGCGTAGGCAGGCGAGCTCCGCGAGTGCCCCACCCTTGAGGATTGAAGTTGGTTAACGGGAGACCTAACCCCCCAACCCCCTTCCCTACGAGGGAAGGGGGAGCCGGAAAGCCCCTCCCAGAGAAGACATTTATTCCTTATACCTCCCTCTCCTCTTAGGAGAGGGCCGGGGAGAGGTGGGGAGGGGTTTGGGGAGAGGTCTCTTTCTTGAAGAGCCAACAGAGTCCTTGAGGGTGTGGGTTTTGAGTATTTTATTTTTTGGATTTCCCTAAGTCCTCGTGACTTGGCTCGGCCGAGTCACGCACAATTGGCGGCAGAGCCAAGTCACGAGGAGAAAAGGAGAAGTCACGAGGAGAAGTCACGAGGACGAAGGGGTTCATGTTTGTAGTAACGACTGAAGTCGGGACGTTGAACATGAAACCCTAAAATCCCGACCCCGGAAGGGATTAAAATTAGGGAGAGAAAGCGTTTTAAACAGTGGAAAGCAACTTATGGCAGTTAAAAAAGGTACTATGGTTCGCGCCGTTCGCGAAACGTTGGAGAATAGTTTAGAAGCAAGAGCTAGTGATTCGCGCTTCCCCAGCTATATCTTTGAAACCAAAGGGGAAGTCGTAGATATGAATGGGGACTATGCCCTGATCAAGTTTGGTCAGATGCCTGCCCCGAATGTCTGGCTGCGAATCGACCAACTCGAAGAATTCCAGTAAACCCTAAACTGTTCAACGGTTGTATTAATCATGTCCTCCTCCCCCTTTTTTCCTCCCTCTTGTCGCAAGGCTCGTGTTTCTATTATTGGTGCGGGTAAAGTTGGCAGTACCCTCGCCCAGCGAGTCGCCGAAAAAAAGTTAGCTGATGTGGTGATGCTGGATGTCCTGGAAGGGATGCCCCAAGGGATTGCCCTGGACTTGATGGAAGCCCGGGGGGTGGAGTGTCATGACCGGCAAATCGTGGGTACGAATGATTATGATGATACGGCGAACTCGGATATTGTGGTGATCACCGCCGGTCGTCCTCGGAAACCGGGGATGAATCGAGATGACTTGATTGAGATTAATGCCAAGATTGTCAAGACAGCGGCAAAGGAGGCGATCGCCCGATCGCCCTTCGCCATCTTAATTGTGGTGACCAATCCCCTAGATGTGATGACCTACGTTGCCTGGGAAGCGACTCAACTCCCCTGCCGTCGGGTAATTGGCATGGCGGGAGTGCTGGATGCGGCGCGCTTTAAAACCTTTATTTCGATGGAACTCGGGGTTTCAATCCAGGATATCAAGGCAATGGTCCTGGGAGATCACGGACAATTAATGGTCCCCCTACCACGCTACACGACGGTGGAGGGGATTCCTCTACAGGAACTGATGGATGCTGAAACTATTGAGCGAATTGTGGAACGCACCCGCAACGGTGGCACGGAAATCGTAGAATTAATGAAAACCGGGAGTGCTTATTTTGCTCCAGCCTCTTCGGTGAGTCTGATGATTGAAGCAATTTTGCTCGACCAGTCGCGAATCGTTCCGGCTGCGGCTTATCTTCAGGGTGAATATGGGTTACGCGATCTGTTCATCGGGGTTCCTTGCCAGTTAGGATGCCGAGGGATTGCGCGGGTGTTAGAACTGGAACTGGATGAGGGAGAACGGGCGGCCTTCCATGCCTCTGCTGAATCGGTTGTCCAGCATCTGCGGCAAGCTCACGAGATTTTATCAGGCCGCACCTCGGGCTAACGGAATTGGGTTGGCAAATCGCAGAGTTTTACATCAACGGGCGATCGCCTTCGGGATCTAGGGAGTCGGTTCAGTGACGGTTAGAAACCGGGTTTCTATGCGAAATCGCTGTTCATGAGTAACAAAGCTGGTACAGAAACCCGGTTCTTGTCCTATTGATTTCATACTGTACCGACTCCCTAGAAAGGGGTCTGACTAGAGAATCGATTGGCATTGTGTCAGGTTAAATGAGTTTCGCGGCACACTTTAAGTAAGAGCCGAAGCTCGATTCGGGTTGCTCCTTTATACGTCTTGCTATGGCTAATTGTTCTATTTCTTCGATTAAAGACCTCAATACGGCGATCGCCGCTCAGAATCCTTTCCCTTACCCTGCTTATGTCAGCGATCGCGAAATTTGGCGGGATGAGCTTCCCAATCTCAACAGCTTGAACGATCGCATTCGTCAGGTGGTTTTTCAAGCCCTTGAGCGATCGCGCCAAGGTCGTTCTGCGTTGAGTGCGATCGCGGTAACGGGCAATCCAGGCATGGGCAAAAGTCATCTGATCAGTACCCTGCGCCATCAGGTCCAACAAGAGGATAGTGCACTATTCGTTTATATCAATGCCGGTCAATTGACCGACTTAAACCTCCTGCGCTATCAATTTCATCAGCGCATTGTGGAGAGTTTACGCTATGCCGGTCAAGGGGGCGTCATGCAGTGGCAATGCCTCGCGGCAGCGATCGCCAATCACGCCATTCTGGCGATCGACCCCAACGCACGCAGCTTTACTCCTCCAGAACTGATTGCCAAACTCAACAATCATACCCGGGCTAAAAATCAAACTTGGGTGACTCAACTCACGGAAGGCTTCTGCAAACTTAAACCCACTCTGGCTGATCCGGATCTCGTCCGAGCCATTATCTGGACCCTATCCAGCACTGAAGCCCCTTACAGTATTAAATGGTTGTCCGGTGCGGCGATCTCCCCTTCTAAAGCCTCGGAACTCGGTTTACCCAATCGGTCCCGAGACTCCCGCGATGCTGATGCCTGGGAAATCCTCATGCATAGCTTGAGCCTAATTAGTTACTATTACCCGCTAATTATTTGTTTTGACCAGTTGGAGGCTGCAGATAAAAGTGATACGGGGTTAAAACGAGAACGGGTCGTTGCCAGCATTATTAAACGCATCTGGGATACCCTGCCTCGGGCCTCCTTAGAACGCGGAATTGTCCTGTTCAGTGTGATGACGGAGGAAACCTGGCGCAATAAGGTCCAAGCGCTGCCCCCGGGAATCGCTAACTACCTGTGCAAACAAGGCGAACCGATGCAGTTATACCAGATCAGTCCCGAGGGGATTGTTGAGCTGGTTCGCCTGTGGTTACAAGGGTTTTATGACCACTACCATTTAACCCCACCTAACCCGGTTTATCCGTTTGAAGCTGGCCAATTGAGAGCGTTAGCGCGGGAAAAGTTGTCAGTTCGGGAGATTTTGGAATGGTGCGCGGAAAATTTCCATCCGGTGGAAGAAGACCCCTTTGAACAGGTGGAAACAGCGTTTGAACGGGAACAGAGTTTTCTGGAGTCTCCGGAGGACCCTCTGCTTGATAATGGGACAGTCGCTCAGGCGGTTTATTTTGGGTTCCAACGGGTTGTGGGACAGACGATCGCCGGGGTGAAAGTTGAGTCGGTGAGCGATCGCATTCAGCGCGATCGCCACAATCGTGGTTATATTCAATTTACCCTGACCACTCGTGAGAATGGCCGTCTATCCACCCTCGGTGTGGCGATTCTCCAAGAGATGCAGAGCAAAAAAGTGGAAGCGGCTTTAAAACGGTTGGTTCAATATGAAACTTTTGATCTCACCTGTGGTTGTTTAGTTCGTTCTGACGAGAACCGGATTCCCCCCCATTGGCAAGCATCCCGTTATCTGCAAAAGTTCACCGCAGAACGGGGGGGACAGTGGGTGGATTTGAAAATCCAGGAGATTCTCCCCCTGATTGCCTTATGGCGGGTATATCAGCGCCGGATTGAGTATGGACTCCGGGCGGAACAAATCTTTGAGTTTATCGCTTACCGAAAACTCGCTGCCGAAAATCCACTATTACAGGCGATCGCCCGCAGTACCCTTTCTCCGGAACGGGTCAAAGAGGCGACGGTTACTCCAGAGTCTGAATCGGTTAAAGGGATTAATTTAGCCACCTCAGCAGACCGTTTAGGGGGCTAGGAGGCTGGAGAACCCATGATGGGGTTCCCTTTATAAATCAGTATTATTACCGAGTGAATCCGGTCGTTTTGCTGTGTAAACTAAAAGGAAAGAAACAGGATTGAGGGCGATCGCGTCTCTAGGTCAAATCAGCGGTGACAGCCACATCTCAAACTGTCCTAATCTTGTCAATCAACGGGTCTAAACAGCTTAGGCTGTACTTATCAGAACCCATAGGTTCCTCCAACCGCCTATCCCTGAATTCTTCAGTGAGAATCAATACAGTCTATGGGATTCCAGCGCTATATTTCTACTCAACGGTTAATTTTAGCCGATCGCCGTTAATCAGTCCCTAAATTTTAATAATTCTTAACCTATTTTTTGGACTTTTGTAACTTTTGCTTGATAATCTGTTACAGAAAAGAATCGCAAAAACCAGCTAGGAATCGCCTTGCTGGGTATGAGAACTAGACGAGGAAATGTTATGTCTGAAATATTCCCGGTTATCCTCTTGGCTATTGGCACGATAGCGATCGCTTACTTCCTAGAACTATTCGCCGCCATCTTTGGGGATGTATGGTTATTAATCGCCTCCATTCCCAGTTGGTCCTGGACCGTCGTCTTATTACTGGCCGTGATTGCTACTTATAAAGCCTTACCTGAATAAATAATTCTGCTTAATTCAGTTCGGGCAGTCCGGGTCCAACACTCAAAAATCCCAGGGCAAATTCTACACCAAACCACTCCATCCCCGTGAGTGTCAGCCCAATGCCCAACCTGACCCCAATGAATCTGTGGAACTCTCTAACTTGCCCGAGTCAATTCAACGGCAACAATCGCCCAATGTTCCCATTAGGAAATACCCCTATGCAAAGATAGCCTATACTGTCGCCGCAGCAATGGCAGAATAGGTCATGAATGCTTCCTTGTAAGAGTTAATAACTACAACACCTCTGTCTTGGGTTTTATCACATAAATTACTGATAATCACGGTAAAATTGACCCGAGCAAAGATGAAGTAAGACAGGTTAAAGCGGAACGCGAACGCGCCGAAGCTGCTTTGCATGAATATGAAGCCCGCTTTGAACGGTTAGCGAGAAAGTTTACCGGGAGAGGATAAAATATGAATGTGGAAGGATAACTATTCTTTCTCTCCAGATGTCGCCCCATCTGCCCCATTCCCATCTCTCCTCAAAAAAAGCGCAATCTTTATATTAACTCAGATATAGCAATCCTAAATGATTTATGCCCTCTCCTGCACCCCTCTCCCCCTTTGGGAGAGGGGTTGGGGGTGAGGGAATTCAGCAACTGATAAAGGAGCTGCTATAGCAAGCGCGGTAGAATAGAATAAAAGCAGAACACTTAAAAAAGTGTCAGGGACTGGAGAGAGGAGATAATGCACGCGATCGCTGACTATTTGATCACTGAAAAAATTCATGAAAGTATTCATACCCTAGTGTACCGTGGATCTCGGCCCGGGGATGACACCTCCGTGATCATTAAAATCCCCAATGCTGAATATCCGACGGTGGGGGAACTGGTGCGGTTGCGAAATCAATATGCGATCGCCAAAAATCTCAATGTCCCGGGAATTATCAAACCCTTAAGCCTAGAACGCGATCGCAATGGATTGGCTCTGATCCTCGAAGATTTTAGTGGAATTTCTTTAAAAGATTATACCACATCTCATCCCCTTTCTCTTGCTGACTTTCTCTACATTGGGATTCAAATTGCCGATGCCTTAGAAGCATTGTATCAAAATCGCATAATTCATAAAGATATCAAGCCGGATAATATTTTAATTCACCCCCTCACAAAACAGGTTAAAGTAACAGATTTTAGTATTTCTTCTCGGTTGCCGAAAGAATCCCTCACCTTGGTCAATCCCAATGCATTAGAGGGGACCTTGGCTTATATTTCCCCGGAACAAACCGGGAGAATGAACCGATTCATTGATTATCGCACGGATTTTTATTCGTTGGGGGTAACCTTTTATGAACTGTTAACGGGAACCTTACCCTTTGCCTCGACGGATGCGATGGAATTAGTGCATTATCATATCGCCAAACAGCCGGTGCCACCGAATCGATTGGTTCCGGATATTCCCGAGGCGATCGCAGAGATTGTCATGAAACTGATGGCGAAAAATGCCGAAGGGAGATATCAAACAGCGCGGGGATTAAAAGCAGATTTAGAAACCTGTTTGGTGCAACTACAAACCACCGGCAGGATTCAACCATTTGCAATCGCCCAGAAAGATATGGCGGCGCGATTCCAGATTCCGGAAAAACTGTACGGACGAGAGGAGGAAATCGAGCGCTTAATGGGGGCGTTTGCAGGCGTTGCCGCAGGCAGTATTCAACTGATGTTAGTGGCGGGATATTCGGGGATTGGGAAATCAGCATTAGTTCAGGAAGTCCATAAACCGATTCTGGCAAAACGGGGTTATTTTATCTCAGGAAAATTCGACCAGTTCAAGCGAAATATTCCATTTGCCCCCCTGATTCAAGCGTTTCAAAATTTAATTCGCTACCACATTCTCACGGAAAGTTCCAAGGCGATCGCCACCTGGAAAAAACAACTCTCTGCCGCCTTAGAAAAAGAAGGACAGGTGATTATTGATGTGATTCCTGAACTGGAATTACTGTTAGGAAAACAGCCTACTCTTTCTGAACTTCCGGCGGCTGAATCCCAAAATCGCTTTAATCGAGTTTTTCAAAACTTTATTAGGGTGTTTGCCAATGAAAATCATCCCTTAGTGTTGTTTTTAGATAATTTACAATGGGCGGATATCGCGTCATTAAAGTTACTAGAATTGCTCTTAAGTGACGGGGATTTACATCATCTGCTGGTGATTGGGGCCTATCGGGATAACGAAGTGAGTCCGGTGCACCCCTTGATGTTAATGGTCAATCGCCTCCAACAAACTCAGGGAGTGCAGATTAACCGGATTGAAGTTCCACCCCTGAATCGCGAGGATGTGAATCAGTTAGTGGCTGATGCCTTAAGCTGTCCAAAAACGCGATCGCAACCGATTTCCGAACTGGTGTTTCAAAAAACACAAGGAAATCCCTTCTTTGTCACCCAGTTCTTAAAATCCCTGTATGAGGATCAGTTATTAGAGTACGATGGGGAGCATGGGTATTGGCAGTGTGATCTCACCCAAGTGAAATCCTTAGCCGCTTCCGAGAACATTGTAGAATTTATGGCGACTCAGCTGCAACGGTTACCGGACCCCACCCAAACCGTTTTAACCTTAGCCGCTTGTATCGGACATCAATTCGACCTCGCCACCTTAGCAGTGGTGTATCAGCATTCCCTCGGGGAAACTTCAGCCCAATTGTGGTCAGCCCTGCAAGCGGGTGTGGTGATTCCCGTCAGCGAATTGTATAAATTCTTCCAATCCGATTCGGGGTCTGAGGGCGAAGAGATGAACACCGAAGTCCCCTCGGTCCAGTATAAGTTCTTACACGATCGCGTTCAGCAAGCCGCTTATTCTCTCATTCCTGACCCTGAAAAACAAGCCACCCACCTCAAAATCGGACGGTTACTATTACAAAATACCCCCGGGGAAGCGGTAGAAGAAAAAGTTTTTGATTTAGTCAATCAATTGAATCTCGGGGCCGATTTAATCGAGAGTTCAGGGAAAAAATATCAATTGGCGGCCTTGAATCTGCAAGCGGGAGATAAAGCCAAAGCTGCCACGGCTTACGAACCCGCATTACGGTATTTGGATGCAGGGTTGGCCTTATTGAATCCCACCAGTTGGGGCGATCGCTATGATTTAACCCTCCATCTTCATCTGGCTGCCGCAGAATCTGCCTATTTGAGTACCGAGTTTGAGCGCATGGAGTGCCTCGCCACAATCGTCCTAGAAAAAGCTGAGACCCTCCTCGACAAAATTCAAGTTTATGAAGTCAAAATCCAAGCCTACACCGCCCAAAATAAACAACTCGAAGCCTTAGCTACTGCTAGAGAAGCCCTGGCTTTATTGGGAGTTAAATTACCGGAAAAACCCAGCTTTGACCATATTCAGAATGGACTCGGGGAAATGTTTTCCCGGTTAACGGATCAGCGCGTCAAAGCCTTAAGCGAATTGCCCAAAATGAGCAATTCTGACAAAAAATCGGCGATGCGGATTCTCAATAGTGCCATTGCCCCAGCCTATCAATCCGCCCCTTTATTGTTACCTTTGCTGGTGTTTGAAGAGGTTAAGCTATCTCTCGACTATGGCAATACCGATGAATCGACCTATGCCTACGCCTGTTATGGATTAATTTTATGTGGCATTGTCGGAGATATTGAAACCGGCCATCAATTTGGACAATTAGCCTTAACGGTGTTGGCGCAATTCGAGAATCAGAAACTCAAAGCCCGGACGATAATGGTGGTGAATAATAATGTCCGGTTATGGAAGGAACCCCTCCAGCAGACGATTGCACCTTTACTGATAGCGTATGAGAGTGGACTGGAAACGGGTGATGTAGAATATGCCGGGTTATGTGCTTATAATTACTGCATTAATTCCTATTTTGCCGGGAAAGAATTGGGGCAGTTGGAAGCGGAAATGTCTTCCTACAGCCTGCTGATGGAGAAACTCAAGCAGACGAATACCCTCAACTATCAAAAAATGTACTGGCAGGTAGTATCTCACTTGATTCGAGGGGCTGATCATCCAGAGCATTTGGTTGGGGAACTGTATAATGAGTTCATCATGTTACCGCTGCATGAACAAACCAGCGATCGCTATGCTTTATGTTGTTTGTACCTAAACAAACTGATTCTCAGCTATCTATTCAGACAAAGCGAGGCCGCTTTTGAAAATGCTGGGATAGGCGCTAATTATTTAGATGGATTGACGGCGGTTTACCCGTTACCACTGTTCTATTTTTATGACTCTCTGGCTGCATTAGGGGTCTATCAAAATCAGCCCGAATCAGAACAAAAAGTTTTGTGGGATAAGGTGGAAGAAAATCAAGGGAAGATGAAAAAATGGGCCGAGTTTGCCCCGGATAATTTTCTGCATAAGTATGAACTGGTGGAAGCGGAAAAAGCCCGAGTTAAGGGGGATGTTGTCGAGGCGATCGCCAGGTATGACCGGGCCATTCTCCACGCCCGGGAAAGCCAATATATGCAAGAAGAAGCCCTCGCTAATGAACTCGCCGGTGAATTTCATCTCCAGCGCGGCAGTCAACAAATCGCCCAGTTTTATTTAACTGAAGCCTACTATGGATATGTCCGTTGGTCAGCCAGCGCTAAGGTGAAATTTTTAGAACAAAAATATCCCTTAGTATTAGCCAGAATCACCCAACGCTCAGTGATTCGGCCCTTCAGCATTCAGGAAACTATTTCCTCTTTTTCCACCATCAGTACCAGCATCAGCCAAGACTCTTCCGCCTTAGATATGACTACGGTAATGAAAGCAGCATTGGCGCTTTCTGAAGAACTGGTTTTGGATAAATTCCTGAATAAGTTAATGCGGGTTATCCTGGAAAATGCGGGAGCACAAACGGGGTTTTTAATTTTAGAAAAAGAGGGAAAACAAGTCATTCAAGCTTCTGGGAATATTGAAGAGGAGACGGTGACGACTACGATACCGTCCATTGAAATTAGTTGCACGGGAATTCCTCTGGAAGATGTTTCATGTTTGCCCTTAAGTCTTGTTAATTATGTGCATCGGACTGGGGAATTTCTGGTAATCAATAATGCGGCAGTGGAGTCGGTATTTGCGACGGATCCGTATATTACCGCGAAGCAACCGAAATCAATTCTGTGCTTTCCAATCGCCTACCAAGGCCACACGGTAGGAATTTTATACTTAGAAAATAACTTGAGTGCGGGAGTGTTTACCCGCGATCGCCTTGAAGTCTTAAAGTTACTTTCGTCTCAGGCGGCTATTTCCCTAGAAAATGCCCGATTATACCAGAATTTAGAACAGTCGATTCAGGACTTGAAAGAAGCCCAATTGCAACTGGTTCAGACGGAAAAAATGTCTACCTTGGGACAGTTAGTCGCGGGTGTCGCCCACGAAATCAACAATCCCCTCAGCTTCGTTCACGGCAATTTGAATATGGCCCTAGAATATTCTGAAGATTTGCTCAACCATCTGCAACTTTATCAGCAATGCTATCCTGAACCTGTTGCAGATATCCAAAATCATGCCACGGCGATCGATTTAGAATACTTGCAAGAAGATTTCCCGGAAATGTTGCGATCCATGAATCTCGGAACCGATCGCATTAAGGAAATTGTCAAATCCCTGAAGAATTTTTCCCGCAAAGACCCCGGGGTTTTTCAAAAAGCTGATATTCATGCGGGAATAGATAGCACCCTGCTCATTTTATCTAATCGCTTGAAAGCTACGGGTTCTAAACCGGCAGTTTCGGTACTCAAAGAGTATGGAAATATTCCTTTGGTCCAATGCTATCCCG
The DNA here is from genome assembly GCF_017313335.1 of Phormidium pseudopriestleyi FRX01. GTDB lineage: Bacteria > Cyanobacteriota > Cyanobacteriia > Cyanobacteriales > Laspinemataceae > Laspinema > Laspinema pseudopriestleyi. The sequence continues at coordinate 14,833 of NZ_JAFLQW010000439.1, forward strand.
GACAACTCAATCAGGTGTTTATGAACTTGATTGCCAATGCGATCGATGCTTTAGATTCAGGGGTAGCGAGTCATTTGTCTCTGGTGGCGAGTGGTTCATCTTTAGAGAATCACGCCGAACTTCCCCCTAAAGACATCGGTTCTAAAACGATTCGCATTCGGACAGAAGTGAAAGAAAATTGCGTCGCCATTCACATTGCTGACAATGGATCTGGGATGACAAATGAGGTGCAGAAAAAACTGTTTAATACCTTCTTTACGACTAAACCGGAAGGGAAAGGGACGGGACTGGGGTTATCAATTAGTCATCAAATTATTGTGGAACGTCATCATGGAGAACTCCTCTGTACCTCCCAACCTGGGGAAGGCACAGAGTTTATCATTCAAATTCCGATTCACCTTGAAAAACGGACGGTTTAAATCTGGATTAGGACTGAGGCGATCGCCCGACGGTTTCTAATATTTTCAGGGGACCAGCTTCTTTGAGAAGCTGCATTTCCTGAGAATTCCGGACAAAGAGGGAACCGACAAAGGCGAGGGAATTAATCGAAATAGAGTCAAAACTTTCCTGCGATCGCGGGACAATCAGCATCCAGTCTCGGGTTATCAAAAGATTGTAAGGACCTGCTTGTTTCGGGTTCATTTCCTCCGGTTCTAAACCCACAGTTGCTAAGAGTTTTAAATAGGATTTGAGGGTGTGTTGTGCTGCTGCCAATGGATGGTTAAATAAGTCTGGTTCAAAAAAGGTGACGGCACAATCAAAGGGAAACGCGGCGATCGTTCCTACCCCATCTACCACCTTTGCCGAGGCGATCGCCGGTTCCAAGGGAATCCTCGGTCCATCGGAGGCGATCGGCAGGGGTACTAATTGCAAATGTTTGTGTCTCTGACTCGCCCCCGCTTCCTTTCCCCCATTATAAAACCCTAACCCATCAAACTGCTGTAAACAGCCCCACATCGCCTCAAAATCAGCGAGGGTGAGTAACATTTCCTGTTCCTCAAACTCTCTCGTTACTAATAATAAATGATAGTCTACAACATTAAATTTATTTAGCAAACAAACATGAGTCGGTGAAATATCGGTGACAAATAAATCGCAGTCATAGGGTAAAAATGGATTAAATTCTTGACCCGATTTCTGAGTTTTATCGGCTTCAGATTCCTTGGCTTTCTGCTTGCGAACGAGATTCGACAAAATCCGTACTAAAAAGAGGAGTCCCTGGGTTTCCAAAAACTCAGAATCCGTGGGAATTGATTGGAGTGCACCGGATTCAATTCCATGTTTTGTACAGTGTTTCACCTTAAACCATAACGTATCGGGTTCTAGGGTGAGGCTGCCTTGCAACCTCGGTTTGTCCTCTCTCATGATGGCAATGTGACGGATAGGATTACCGGATCTACTGTAGAACAAATTCCGACATTTGACTAGACTGTAAGGGTTTGGGTTAATGAATTGGTGTGGGAATTGGCATATTTTATCATGATTTGCATAAAAATTCCAGGGTTTTAAGATAAAATAAAAAAGATTTTATTATTGCAAATTTGACGAATGAGTGCATCAAATCCTGCTCAAAAATCGGGACCCGGGGTTCCGACGCTGCCGCCTAATTTGCATCTGCGATCGTATCAAAAACAGGCAGTCTCCAGTTGGTTTGGCAACCAGGGACGAGGAACCCTGAAAATGGCAACGGGAAGTGGCAAAACCATCGCTGCCTTGGCGATCGCCACGGAACTCTATCACCGCATCGGATTACAAGTCTTGCTAATCCTCTGTCCCTACCGTCACCTCGTCAATCAGTGGGCGCGAGAATGTGAGATGTTCGGACTGGCCCCGATTTTAGCCTTTGAAAATGTTTACACCTGGCAGAGTCAGCTTTCCACCCAACTCTACAACGTCAACGCCAACCTCCAGCCTTTTCTCACAATTATTACCACCAATGCCACCCTGATCAGTGAGGGATTCCAGTCTCAACTGAGGTACTTTCCCGAAAAAACCTTGATTATTGGGGATGAAGCGCACAACCTAGGTTCACCGCGTCTCGAAGAAAGTTTACCCCGTCAAATTGGCTTAAGATTAGCCCTTTCTGCCACCCCTGAACGCTATTTTGATGAGAGTGGTACACAGGGTTTACTAGACTATTTTGGTCCGGTTATTCCTCCAGAACTGACCTTAGCCGATGCAATTCGAGCCGGTGCTTTAGTGCGTTATCTCTATTATCCACTTTTAGTTAATTTAACTGAAAATGAAGGCTATGCTTATTTGAAATTAACCAAGCGAATTGGCTGGATATTACGCCATCAAGAAAATATGGATCTTAATCATGATGATTTAAGAGGATTAGTCATGCAACGCGCCCGGTTAGTTGGGTCAGCGAGTAATAAATTAAATGCGTTGCGCGAGTTAATGAAAACTCGCCTGCATACCAGTCATACGTTATTTTATTGTGGCGATGGTACTGTTGAAGAGTCCGGTATCCGGGGTAGCAACCGCCAACTGGAAGCGGTTTCCCACCTGTTGGGGTCCGAACTTGGCTATCGGGTGAATACCTATACCGCTGACACGGCGATCGAGGAACGAGAAGAACTCCGACGGCAATTTGAAAGTGGAGAATTACAAGGATTAGTGGCAATTCGCTGTTTAGATGAAGGGGTGGATATCCCCGCCATTAAAACCGCTGTTATTCTCGCCTCTAGTGGCAATCCTCGCCAGTTTATTCAACGTCGGGGCCGAATTTTGCGCCCCCATCCCAACAAGGATCGAGCAACTCTCTTCGATGCCATTGTTATGCCTCCAAAACTTGACCGAGAAGCGTTAGAAATCGAGCGGAATATCTTAAAAAAAGAACTCCGCCGCTTCATAGAATTTGCTGATTTAGCCGACAATGCCGGAGAAGCGCGAATGCAATTACTCCAACTTCAGAAATCTTACGGATTATTAAGTCTTTGACAGTTGGGGATAATCCAGGTAAAATTAATGACAATTGGGTAAAACTTCAATCGGGGAGGAAATCATCATAATGTACGCCAGTCACCCGCCAGAATCGGAGACAACCGTGGGAGTTGCTGATCCTTCCGGGACAGTTCCTGTCAAAACGCACCTCATTTTCGCGGAAAATCAACCCGCCTATCACCCCAGCAATCGACCCCATGAGGAACTGCGGGATATCGAAGAACCGATTAGCAGTGCACCCCCAGAAGTCCGCGCCATTATTGAACGTGTCTTGCAAGCTGAAAAAGATAAACTCTATATGAAAGCGCCCCGAAATATTAACGATGATATCCTCAAAATTGTCAAGGAAGTAATCCAATGAAACTAATTTCTCTGACGCTTTGTAATTTTCGCCAATTTTATGGCAGAACCCCCGAAATTTTCTTATCCAGAGGGTCGAATAATACCACCATCATTCATGGCAATAACGGGTCTGGTAAAACCACTTTAATAAATGCCTTTACTTGGGTACTTTATGAACAATTTTCCCCTGCCTTTGCCGGACCCGATCGCCTCGTGAATAAACGCGCCATCACCGAATCCAAACCCGGTGAACCTATTGCCTGTTGGGTGCAATTGGTGTTTGAACATGACAGCAAACGTTATCAAGCAAAACGCCTGATTCGCGCTTACAATACCGAGACGGGAATCACTCATGGTTCGAGTGAATTATTTATGACGATCGCCGGAGATGATGGCAGATGGTCCCCGCCTCCGCCTCAACAACATCCGGATGATATCATTGGCCGAATTCTACCCGAAAGTTTACATCAATATTTCTTTTTTAATGGAGAACGCATCGAGTATATCGTCCGTTCTGAGAAAAAAGCCGAAATTGCCGAAGCGACCAAGAAATTACTGGGATTAGAAGTCTTAAATCGGTCGATTCGGCATTTAGGCGAAACCCGCAAAAGCTTAGAAAATGAATTAAAAGCGATTGGCGACCCGCAAACGAAACAGTTATTAAAAGAGAAGGCAACACGAGAGAAAGACGGCAGTCGCCTCCAGAAAAGACAAACTGAGATTACCAAAGAGTTAGAAGCACAAGCGCAACTCAAGAAAACTATCAGCGATCGCCTCATGGAATTAGGTGGGGCGGAAGAATTGCAAAAGCGGCGCAAAAATTTAGAGGAACAAAACACCTCCATTCGCCACCAATTAAAACAAACTAAAGAAGCGCTAAAACGGGCTATTTCTAGCCAAGGTTATATCACATTACTGGGAGAATTCACCAGCGAATTTAGAACCCTCGTCAATGATTTACGCAACCGAGGGGAATTACCGGCAGGGATTAAACAACCCTTCGTCCAACAATTACTCGATCGCCAACGCTGTATCTGTGGAAGTGAACTCAGCGAAGGCAATCCTGCCAGACAACTCGTGCGATCGTGGATGGACAAAGCAGGCATGGCAGACATTGAAGAAACCGCCATTCGCATGAGTACCCAAGTCGAGGCGATCGACAAACAAGTACCTGAATTTTGGCAAGAAATGGACCGCCAACAAAAGGCAGTTGATGGTTTTAGAACCGAACTTTCTACCATAGAAACCCAATTAGACGAAATCAAAGACAAACTGAGGAGTTATCCCGATGAAAATATCCAAGAATTGCAGAAGCGCTTAGATGAAATCGAGCGCAAAATGAGTGAACTTGACCGAGAATCTGGTTCCAATCAAACCCAGCTTGATAGCTTGCAAGGGGCGATCGACCGTTTAAATAAACAACTTGAAAAGCAGAAAAGCAACGAAGAGAAACAAGAGTTAGCCAAAAAAAGAGTTTTCGCGACCCAGGATGCGATCGACCGCTTAACCGAGGTGCGATCGCGCCTTGAAAAACAATTTAGAACCCAACTCGAACAGCGAGTTCAGGAAATCTTTAGTGAAATTTCCTTTACTCCCTATGTCCCCAAACTCAGCGACAAATATGAACTCACCTTAATCGAAAATACCAGTGGATTTGAAGTTCCAGTTGCTGCCTCCACCGGCGAAAATCAAATCCTCAGCTTATCCTTCATTGGCGGTATTATCGACGGTGTTCGCGAATGGAGTAAAAAGAACACCTTAATGGGACCCGATAGCAGTACCTTTCCCATCGTCATGGACTCCCCCTTTGGCAGTTTAGATGAAATTTATCGCCGCCAAATTGCCAAAATTCTCCCGCAACTTGCCAACCAACTCGTCGTTTTAGTCACCAAAACCCAATGGCGGGGAGAAGTCGCCCAAGAAATGAAACCTTATATCGGCAAAGAATATGTCCTCGTGTACAATTCTCCCAAACCCGATTGTGAAGAAGATTGGATTGAATTAAAAGGAATGCGCTACCCATTAGTTAAGTTAAGTCCCAATGAATTTGAATATACCGAAGTCGTGGAGGTAGACGAGGCATTTTAAAAAAAGTGAATCATTTATCCCCGAAACCAAAAACCCGGTTTCTACCCTTAAACGAATGACCAACAACCAATGACCAATAACCAATAACCAATGACAAATGACCCGATTTATTCATGACCAATTTGCCAAAGATTACTTAGAAGAATTGCTGTCCCCCTACGGCGAAGTCAAACCTTCGCGACGAGTGGCGGGAGAAGTCCGAGAAATTGATGTTTGGTTTGCA
>NZ_JAFLQW010000627.1 GCF_017313335.1 Phormidium pseudopriestleyi FRX01
CCCGGACCTTGCCAAGGTCCGGGAACCGGAGGTGGAGTTAATCTTAAGGCAAATCACCATAAACGTAAAAACCCTACTCTTGTAAGCCCCTCATCCCCCGGAGCCCCATTCTCCCAAAAAGGGAGAAGCCCTCACCCTCAGTCCCTCTCCCCCTTTGGGAGAGGGATTTAGGGTGAGGGCGGCTTTTATTGGGATACTCCCCAATTTTTTTCTTTCTTTTGTAAGGTTAATTAATGGCCTTGCATCGCTTGTTTCATTTCTCTGACGGCACGCTCTAATCCAACTAAAACAGCGCGAGAAATAATGGTATGACCAATATTCAGTTCTTCCATTCCTAACAGTTTGGCGATGGGATAGACATTCCAATAAGTGAGTCCATGTCCGGCATTCACGCGCAAACCCGAAGAGATTGCCTGGTTACAGCCTTCGCTTAAAATAGCCAATTCGCGATCGCGTTCGGCTTCGGTTTTGGCTTCTGCGTATTGTCCGGTATGCAGTTCGATAAATTGCGCTTTGACCTCAACCGAGGCTTCAATTTGAGCGTGATCGGCATCAATAAATAAACTCACGGGAATTCCGGCTGATTGTAAGGTATCCACCACTCCCTCCATGCGATCGCGCTGTCCGGCGACATCCAGTCCGCCTTCCGTGGTCAGTTCTTCTCGTCGTTCCGGAACCAAGGTGACATAATCGGGTTTAATATCCAGGGCGATTTTTACCATTTCGTCCGTCGCCGCCATTTCTAGGTTTAAATGGGTCCGGACTGTTTCCCGCAACAGACGCACGTCACGGTCTTGAATATGTCTACGGTCTTCACGCAAATGCACGGTAATCCCATCGCCACCGGCAAGTTCGACTAAGGTTGCTGCCGCAACGGGATCAGGTTCTACGGTCCCCCTTGCTTGTCGAATTGTGGCAATGTGGTCAATATTAACCCCAAGTGTAGCCAAGGTCAATGTCTCCTGATGTTGTGATTAACGGGTGTTTTATTAATTTTAATCGATGGTGTGTGCGAGCATCTTGTTCGCTCTTGACTATAGTGATTCTTGACTCGAAACTGCCAAAGGTTCCAAGCCGCCTCGGAACCCTTCGCCAACATCCACCCTATCAAGATCCATGATTCCTGCAAATCAGGTAGGAAGCAAGTTACTGAGGATGAAGCGAGGAGATGGGAGACTCGTTTTTCTCTGGAGATCTCCCCCTTGCTTCATCCTGAACTAAGGCGATCGCCAGACTCGGATAGTTTGATCCCAACTGGCAGAAGCGAGGGTTTTGCCATCCAGACTAAAGACGAGGGAAAAGACATCACTGACGTGATTGGTGAGGGTGGCGAGTTCTTCCCCAGTGGACAAATCCCATATTTTAATCGTGTCATCATCGCTGCCACTGACAACCGTTGAACCGTCGGGACTAATAGCCACAGAAACGACTAAATCGGTATGGCCGATGAGAGTATTTTGTAACTCGCCGGTTGTGAGATCCCAAATTTTTATAGTGCGGTCCCAACTGGCAGAGGCGAGAGTTTTGCCATCGGGGGCGATCGCCAGTCCTCGGACCAAACGACTATGATCCGTGAGGGTATTTTGCAACTCGCCGGTTTCTAGGTCCCAAATTTTAATCGTGGCATCTCCGGCACCACTAATCAGGGTTTGTCCATCGGGACTGATGACGAGCGATCGCACGGGTCCTAGATGATCCGTGAGGGTATGGAGGAGATCCCCAGTTTCTATGGCCCAAATTTTAATCGTATTATCTTGAGACCCACTCACCAGGGTGAGTCCATCGGGACTGATGGCGATCGCATAAACCGGCCCGGAATGACCGGCTATGCTTTGTTCTAACTCCACCGTCAGATCCGACCCTTGGCGATCGAGTTGCCAAATCTCGATGGTTCCGTCATCCCTGGCACTGGCAAGGCGTTGAGTATAGGGGTCAAGCGCCACATCTCGAATCACACTCGGGCGTTCAGATCTGAGGGTTTCTCGGACTTCCCCTGTTTCTAAATCCCAGATCTTCAGAGTATTGTCCCAACTCCCACTAATCAACAGAGTGCCTTCAGGGTCGATCGCCAGTCCTTGAACCGGACCGACATGACCCGTGAGTACCATCGGGTCCTCTGTCGGGACCTGAAACGCGATCGCTTGGGGACGGGGTGGTAGGGGCCTGAGTGTTTTGTTCTGGGGTCGTCGAGGTTGAGGTTCGGGTTTAGTTTCGGATTCCGGTGACGGTTCGGGACTGGGGTCAGGAGTCGCCAGGGAAAAGGAAGGGATCGGGATCGCTTCCAGCCAGGTCGAGAGGGACGGGGAGGGAACCGGGTCGATCAGGTACTTATATATAGAATAACTACCGAAGAACAGAACTACAGTTATACTCGCCCAGGCGACCATCAAAGTGGGAAAACTTTTCGCCAGTGCCGAGGGATACAGAGGTTCTTCAATGCTTCGGACATCAAGTTCGCCGAGGCCGAGGATATCCCGACGTAAATGTTGCAAATCTTGGTCGATTTCGGGACTCAGAGGCAAGTCCTGAAGCTGCATCACGGATCTAACGACGGTTTTATAGAGTTGTAATTTAGTTTGGTACTGTCGATAGGGTTTTAGGGCATTTTCTTGAATGATCAGGGCATCCGTTGCGGAGATTCCCAGGCTTTCGCGGCGAATTTCTAAGCTACGGAGGCTGAGTAAGGAAAGATTGCCGCCACTGCGTCCCAGAAAATTTTCAACAGCTAATTGGTAGGTCAGGTGAGGGTTATCTTGGGGGGCGATCGTCAGTGAGACTGCACCGATTTCCGGGAGTGCGTAGATTGCCGGTTGCAACGCTGGGGCAACGATTTGCACCTTTTGACTGGCGTAGTGGTGCAATTCATCCAGAGAGATTGTGCCATCGCGATTCAGATCCCCGGCCCCGGTTTCGATGCCTTCGATGAAGTAGGCGGTGTAGGTGGAGAGTCCCAAGTGATGTTGTTTGGCGGAATAGTCGAGACAGTTGATGGCGGGGTTGGGATGAGCAATGCGATCGCCCCAACGGTTCAGGGATTGAAAGGTGGTGGAGGCGGTGAGAATGGCTTTTCCATAGCCTCCCAATTGCTGTTTGACATCGACAATTCCAGTCCCACCACTGAAATAGCAGTCTAGGATGATAATTTGTTGCTGGGCCACGCTGGTGTACAAGAGTGCCTGCAAGAAGTCCGCTGCGATCGCCGTAGTCGTGAGGTGTTCCCGGGTCGTGTTCCGGGTGGCAAAATATAGCGATCCCGTGGAGTCAGCGATCGCATGACCGGAAAAATACAGCAATACCAAGTCCTCGGGTTGGCGATCGCGCAACAGGACCTCAAGGCCGGACCGGATACTTTGCAGGTCGGGATCGATGAGTTTTTGGACATCGGCAGGGGCAAATCCGCCCTGTTCTGGATGCTGCAATACTTGGGCGATCGCGGATACATCCTGTTTCGCCGTAGGCAGAGGGGGTAGATCAGGGTCTTCGTCCTCTCCCGCTTCATGTTGACTCATTCCGATTAGTAGTGCGACCCGTTTCATTGACGTTTCAAGTTCTGAATTTTCAACTTCTTCAGTGTCACCCTGATTTGTCCGTTTTGATCAGATTTGAAATCTTAAACAATATCTGGAATTCTTAACCATTCTATCAAGTTCTCTCAGGATAAGGGTTGCCCGCTTAAACCCTAGCCCTGTCAAGGTGTATTTGTAGGGGCGCAATGCGCAGGCCCTCTACTTGCGCCTCCCCTCTCTGGAGTCTGGTTTAGGGAATCCCTTTCCAGTGGGTCCCCTAGCAATGGCAAGCCCGGGGGGCGATCGCACCCCAGTTTTTATCAGCTACCCCGCACCACTCCAGCATATTCCCAGGGTTTTTGATAAACTTATGGGGTGCATTCTGAATGAGATTCAACCTTTTTTCAGATCCAAGATAACTCTAAATTTTTCGGGCTACGGTTGCCAATCTTGGACGATTTATTTTCCTCTCCTTCCTTAAATCAATCCCTTATGAGCAAGCTAATCGCAGAAATTATCCGGCAATATCACATTGATGCAAAACTCCGCCAAACCATGTATGAATTATATCAAATCTATTATGAATATACCAGTTTTGAGAGTTTTTATGATGATTTGAATCATAAAAATTATGTGATTGCCTTATGGGATATAGAAAAAAAGTTACAGGGTTTTTCTACCGTAGCTGTCTGGGATTTTGAATTTGAACAACAAGCCCAACGAGCTGTTTTTTCAGGGGATACCATTGTCCATCGCGACTATTGGGGAGAACAAACGCTCCCTTTAGCTTGGTGTCAATTAGCCGGTCAAATTAAAGCTCAAGCTCCTACAGAGCCTTTATATTGGTTTCTGATTGTTAAAGGTTACCGGACTTATCGATATTTACCCCTATTTTCTCATCAGTTTTATCCCACCTATCGCTATCCAACACCGCCCGAAATGCAACGACTGATGGACTATTTAGCCGAGAAAAAATTTGGTCCAGATTATGACCCCAAAACCGGACTCATTCGCTTTCCCGTTTCCCGAGGACATCTGCGAGGAAGTTGGGCCGATATTAAAGATGGATATGAAGATAAACCCGATGTCCGCTACTTTTTAGACCGCAATCCGGACTATGGCAAAGGGGATGAGTTAGTCTGTTTGATGGAACTGCGCGAAGATAATATGCGATCGCACGCCCGACGCGGATTTATAGCGGGGATGAATGCCAAATGGTAAAGCATTTCGGGGACAGAAATCCCCTGACGGGCAAGGGATAACCAGACCATCTCTGGGCCAGTCACCCCGATAAAAATAGGGTCAAAGAGTGCTTTTAATTGGACGCCTTGACCCGTTTTTTACGCTGAGGTTTTAGCTTGAATTTGAGTTTATAACGGACCGTTTCATGGACCACCTTATAGGAAGCTTCCACCCCGCATTCTTCCTTAAGCCATCGCTTGACTTCTCCATAACTGTTAAATCGTTCAGGACCTTGGAGTTTTTGTCTTAATCGCTCTATCGTATTCGGAGGAATTGCCGGTTTTCGGCCTTGGCCTTTTTTAATAGACAGCATTCCTGGTAAGCCGTGGGTTTTATATTTTTGGAACCACCGATAAATAGTGGCGGTATCTCGTCCTAATAAAATAGAAAGCTCTTTGAGGGTTTTAATTTGGCCGATTTTTAATAAATATAAAGCCTGGACTCTTTCCCGACCTCTGGCGGTGGTTTGTTTAGCCAGAAGGCTTTTAAGTTCTTCAATACTTTCTCTGATATCGAGCTTGAGGACTCCGGCCATATCACTAACCTGAACGCTACGACATCTATTACTTATAGTTGCAGAAAAAAAGTGAAGTTGTATCAATTTTAACCCGATGAAAAACTAGCCACCGATTTTAACAGCGAACCTAGACACTGACTGGATTCAGCTAGATCAATTGGATTCCATGCGGACTCCATGTGGTGCGATCGCGACCTACTGTACCGGCGTCCTAGAGTCCCATTTCAACTCACCAACAGCATCTACTCAGATCCACTCCTCCACAGGAATTGCGCAAACCGATTCGCCTCCTCACCCAGTTTTACGCTGAAAACCTCACAAATTCCTAGGGTTGGCAATGGTTACAACTCATACCCCCCAGGTTTTTTAGATGCGGGAGTTGAGGGTTGAGGGCCTGGTGGGGTTCCATTCACTCCTGCGATCGGGTATGGCAAACCCATCCTTGTTATGATGATTACAATACCGACAACCTTGAGGCGACATTCATCTTGAATTTTCAGTTGAAAAATTTACTTTTAAAGTCAATTGAAGCGATTTCAGACTGTTTACACCTTATTTCAACCGGCCCTGGATAAAATTGCCACCTCTGAAGTAGGTCCTATCGAAAACTTCTTAGATTCCTTACAAGAAAAATTAGATAATAAGCTGGAGAATCCCCCGGATGCTCCGATTTTGAATGACCTTCTGTGAGCGAACTTCTATCATTTTAATGTTCTGATGCGTCAACTCTCTCTATTTGAAACGCTCTCTAGCAATTCCATTGTAAATGTGTCATCCGTCCCCCTGCGGAGTCCTTTCCGCTATCCGGGGGGAAAAACATGGTTAGTCCCCCGAATTCGGCAATGGTTAGCCAGTCAACCCTTTAAACCGGCTGAATCAATTGAGCCTTTTGCTGGAGGTGGAATTGTGAGTTTAACTCTAGCCTTTGAGGATCTGGCTGAACAGGTGACAATGGTGGAACTGGATGACCAAGTTGCAGCAGTTTGGCAGACGATTATCAGCGGGAATGGAGTCGATTTAGCGGAGAAAATTGCGAGATTTGAATTTTCATCAGAATCGGTCAATAGAATGCTAAGTTATCCGGCTTTGTCCCGGGAAGATAAAGCATTTCACACTATTTTAAAAAACCGAGTGAATCACGGGGGAATTTTAGCAGCAGGGGCGGGTAAAATTAAAGCGGGAGAAAAGGGGAAAGGTCTTCAATCCCGGTGGTATCCAGAAACGTTAAAAAAAAGGATTTTGGATATTGTCAAAATTCGCGATC
>NZ_JAFLQW010000664.1 GCF_017313335.1 Phormidium pseudopriestleyi FRX01
ACTTGCCTTTGCCCAATGATATTCTATAAGGGTAGAGTTTTGCGGAAAAATGCGATAGGCGGTTAAAACCGCTCGCGTGGGCTTTCCACATAGCTTCTTTAGAGCGCGAGGCTACCAGCCCTACCGTGTTTCTCTTGTGTCTTTCTTTGAAAGAGACACCTCTTGCCCTTCGGGGGCGATCGCAATCTGAGGGTTTTGTTGGGCCCAGACCTAACCCCCCAACCCTTACAAGAGTAGGTTTTTTACGTCCGGTCCCCGGACCTTGGCAATCTGAGGGTTAGGGTGGGGTCTTCGGGACGCGCGATCGCTCGTCCCGAAGAAAGAGGTTAGACCAGCCTCCATACAGGCGCTTAAGACTGAAAGAGTGCGTTATGTGGCGATCGCCAGACTGAAAGAGTGCGTTATGTGGCGATCGCCACATAACGGGAGACCCCACCCTAACCCTCAGATTGCCAAGGTCCGGGGACCGGAGGTGGAATTAATAGTAAGGGGAATCACCATAAACGAGATTTATTCCTTGTTCTCCCTCCCTTTTTAGGGCATTCTCCAAGCCCCTCCCCTACGAGGGGAGGGGTTTGGAAAAGAGGTCTCCCCCTGATTCCCAAAACCGAACCTTTCCGGGGTTGTCGCCCTCGGCACTGCCCCCCAAATGATAGTCCATTGCTTGCGTCCCTTTTGTTTTTTATTTTTACCAGAAGCGCTCTATGGCCCGCGATTACTATGAAATTCTAGGTGTTGCTCGCACTGCTGACAAAGAAGAGATTAAACGTGCCTACCGCCGGTTAGCGCGAAAATATCACCCAGATGTCAACAAAGAAGAGGGCGCTGAAGAGCGCTTTAAAGAAATCAATCTCGCTTACGAAGTCTTGAGCGAACCGGAAGTCCGCGCTCGTTATGACCGATTTGGCGAAGCCGGAGTCGGTTCCGCTGCCGGAGGTCCAGGATTCGGTGATATGGGCGATATGGGCTTTGCTGACATCTTTGAGAGCTTTTTCAGTGGCTTTGCAGGGGGTGGCGCTCCCGGTCAACAGGGCCGCAGACGAAGCGGACCTGTGCGCGGGGATGACCTCCGTCTGGATTTGAAACTGGATTTTCGCGAAGCTATCTTTGGCGGCGAAAAAGAAATTCGCATTTCTCATCTGGAAACCTGTGGCGTCTGTGTTGGCACTGGGGCCAAACCCGGAACCCGTCCCCGCACCTGTCCCACCTGTAATGGCGCGGGACAGGTCCGCCGCGCTACCCGCACCCCTTTTGGCAGTTTCACTCAAGTCTCGGTTTGTCCCACCTGTAACGGGACTGGGGAAACTATTGAGGATAAGTGCGAAGCTTGTAATGGGGCCGGGGTTAAACAAGAGACGAAGAAACTCAAAATTAACGTGCCCCCGGGTGTGGATAATGGGACTCGCTTGCGGGTTTCTGCTGAAGGCGATGCCGGTGCCAGGAGTGGTCCGTCTGGGGATTTGTACGTTTATTTGTTCGTGAATGAAGATGCTGAGTTTCAGCGCGACAATATTAATATCCTCTCGGAAATTAAGATTAGTTATCTTCAGGCGATTTTGGGATGTCGTCTGGATGTGAATACGGTGGATGGACCCACGGAACTGCTGATTCCCGCTGGCACTCAACCGAATACGGTGATGAAGTTAGATAGCAAAGGGGTTCCGAAGTTAGGGAATCCGGCGGTGCGTGGGGATCATCTGATTTCTGTGGCGATCGATATTCCGACTAAGTTGAGTGCGGAAGAACGGACATTGCTGGAACAGTTGGCGAAACTAAAAGGCGATCGCACGGGGAAAGGTGGTAAAGGATTTTTAGGAGATTTGTTTAACAAGTGACCCAAGAACTTACACCTGAACCTAGTTACCCGACTCTGGATTTGCGCGGCACTCCTTGTCCGATGAATTTTGTGCGGACCAAATTGCGCTTGGATAAAATGAATGCCGGGGAAGTGCTAGAAGTCTGGCTGGATCCGGGAGAACCGATCGAGCAGGTTCCCGATAGTCTGGTGATGGATGGACATAGTATGGAACTGATTGAGGACCGAGGCGGGTTTTTTGCCATTCAAGTTCGACGTGCGGCGACTCCTGCATGAGTAATGGCAAAGATGAAGCAGAGACACTGATGGGGGCAACGACTCGGGCCGATCGCCACCGGAAAAACGCTGATTCGGGGACAAAGGGAGGGAATCCCGACGGCGGGACTGTATCCCTCCCGGGCGATCGCCCGGAGTTGCCTTCCCCGGTGACTCCTGGCGAGTCTGAATCCCGGATTACTGGGACTGTTGTCGCAGTCCAAGCGAATTATTATCGAGTCCAGTTGGAGCAAACGGTTACGACGGCATCTACTCTGCTTTGTACCCGGCGATCGCGCTTGAAAAAAATAGGAATTCAGGTGATGGTAGGCGATCGGGTGGTGATAGAAGAACCGGATTGGGAAGGTGGCAGAGGGGCGATTTCCGAAGTTTTCCCCCGGCACACTGAACTGGATCGTCCGGCGATCGCCAACGCCAACCAAGTGCTCCTCGTCTTCGCCATAGAAGAACCCACCCTCGACCCCCATCAACTCACCCGCTTCTTAGTCAAAGCTGAATCTACCGGATTATCGGTTTTGTTGTGTTTAAATAAAACCGATTTAGTCTCAGAACAAGAGCGAATTGAGTGGCAAGAACGGTTAGAAAGTTGGGGCTATCAAGCCTTGTTTATTAGTGTAGAAACCGGAGTTGGGATTGATGCCGTGCGCGATCGGCTCAAAGATAAAATCACCTTAATTTCCGGTCCCTCCGGCGTCGGCAAATCCAGCTTAATTAATCAACTTATCCCCTTTGCCACCCTGCGCGTCGGCGATGTATCCGGCAAACTCGGACGAGGACGCCACACCACCCGCCATGTCGAATTATTTGACTTACCCACCGGAGGACTCCTAGCAGATTCCCCCGGATTCAATCAACCCAACCTCGACTTCCCAGCGCGAGAATTAGCCGACTATTTCCCCGAAGCACGCCAACGATTGCAAGAGGGAACCTGTCAGTTTAGTGACTGCTTACATCGGGATGAACCCAACTGTGTAGTGAGTGGGGACTGGGAAAGGTATGAGGATTATTTAGAGTTTTTGGAAGAGGCAATTATCTATGAAGACATCCTCTCCCAACAAAGTAATCCTGAATCCAGCATGAAACTCAAAAGCAAAAGCAAAGGAACCGAACAAAACGAGCCGAAATTAGAATCTAAAAAATATCGGCGAATTTCAAGACGGTTTGAACATCAAAATTTAGAACAATTATACCAGGATTTTGAGGAAGAAGAAAATCAGGAATTTTGATGGGAAAACCCGCAGCGTCAAGCCTGGGGCTACACGGACAAAGCCTGCCTTCGCAGGCTAAGAGATACAATGGATTTTTGATACGCGAATAAAGCCAAATCCACCTCCAGTCCCCTCCCCTTGGCAAGGGGAGGGCTAGGGTGGGGTCCCCACGTTAAGGGTAACCAAAAACTGTCTCCGGTCCCCGCCCCTTGACAGTGGGGTCCCCACGTTAAGGGTAACCAAAAACTGTCTCCAGTCCCCTCCCCTTGCCAAGGGGAGGGTTAGGGTGGGGTCCCCACGTTAAGGGTAACCAAAAACTGTCTCCGGTCCCCGCCCCTTGGCGTAGTAAAATAAGTAAAGGCTCAAACAAATGAATATTGTGAAGCACTCGTCTGGAAAGCTGATCCCAATCCAATTTCAATTCCATCCAAAAAAAGCAGTTGAAGCCGCAGCGGTACTCTTAAAACTGCACCGTAAGCCAATGAAATACTTAGGCTTACTTAAGATGCTTTATAGAGCGGACCGTCTTGCATTGGAACGGATGGATTACCCCATTACGGGTGATAATTATATTTCTATAGATTATGGTCCTGTTCTTAGTAGAGTTTATGACCTGATTAAAGGAAAGCCGATAGACCATGCCTTACCTCTCTGGTCTGAGTTTATTGATTCTCCCAAAGATTACTGGGTTGAGCTTTTGAAAGACCCCGGAAATGGAGAGCTTTGTGCAGAGGAAGAGGATATCCTGCAAGAGGTTTATAAAGAGCTTGGAGAGCTTGAT